>CAIWSO010000314.1 GCA_903915315.1 uncultured Spartobacteria bacterium
ACCAAGGCAACCGAGTGACGAGAGTGGAAGAAAAAAATTCAACCACGAATCACACCAATTTACACGAAAGGGGAGAAAAGGTTTCAACCACGGATGACTCGGATATACACGGATTCCTGAAAAGCCAGCAGGGCGACGCACAGGGAACCTGTGCTTGCTCCTCCAAATCAGACTCCCTGCCAAGCGAGCTTGCCGACTCGCCTGTTTCTGAATCGCTCACTCGCTCCGCGAGTGGCCCTGCTGAGGCGCTTAGCGCCGATAATGTAGGAATTGGAAGCGCTGGAGGGAATCAGCTTGCTGATTCAAAGGAGGTTTTGGAGGGTCAGACGCAAGCTGGCTTGCAGATGGATTCCCAAAAGCTCCAATCCATTCGCATGGCGAATGACACCAGCGCTTCCAAGGGGGATTCTTCATCCGTGCCCATCCGTGATATCCGTGGTTCAAATTTTTATATCCTCGACTCATCCACCCCGCCTTCGGCGTGGTTTGGCTTTCGCCTGCGGGCGTATGAGGCTTGGCGGGATTTGGAGAAGTTTTTTCCGGCGGAGGAAGATGAATTGAAGAACGAGTTGCAAGGGATTTGGAAAATAAATTCGTTTTCAGGTTTCAGGTTTCAGGTTTTGCCTTGCGGAAGCTCGGGGGACTGAAGTTGCGGGTGCTTGGCTATCGGGAGCATGCTTCGTTTCGATGCAGTAAATTTTCGTCTTTTATAGATTTTGCTGGGTAGTAAAATTGTATTGTAAAATGGCAGAATTGCAGGGAAATTGCCAACTATGCTTTCAAGAATAATTGAAGCTCCGAGGAGTTCGTTTTTTCTGCTGGGACCTCGAGGGACGGGGAAATCGACCTGGCTTTCGGAGCATTTCAGTGATGCGAGGACATACGACTTGCTGGATCAGTCGGAGTGTCTTCGTTTGGAGCGCGATCCTCATCAACTGGGCCGCGAGGTGGAGCTGTTAGATCCGGAATCTTGGGTGGTGATTGATGAGGTGCAAAAGGTGCCCGCGCTTTTGGACGAGGTTCATCGGTTGATTGAGAAGCGGGGCTTGCGCTTTGTTCTCTGCGGTTCGAGCGCGAGGAAGTTGAAGAGGAGTGGGGCAAATTTATTGGCTGGGCGTGCGGAGGTGGTGCGAATGAATCCGTTGCTTTCGGTGGAATTGGGCGATCGTTTCGATACCGAGCGGGCGATGCTTTTTGGAACTTTGCCGAAGGCGGTGCTGGGTGCGGATGCGAAAGCGTTTCTTTTGGCTTACGCGGCGTTGTATTTGAATGAAGAAATCCGGGCGGAGGCGTTGACGCGAAATGTGGGGGCGTTTTCGAGATTTTTGGAGGTTGCGGCGCGTCAAAACGGGCAAGTGACGAATGTTTCCAACATTGCACGGGAGGCCGGAGTGGGGCGGACGACCGTTCAGAATTATTTCGAGATTCTGGTGGATACTTTGCTGAGCTACTGGTTGCAACCTTGGAAGCTTAAGCCGGGGAACAAGCAGGTGGCGCATCCGAAGTTTTACCTTTTTGACAGCGGGGTGGCGCGGGCGTTGTCGGGGAGATTGGCTTACGCGCCAACGCCGGAGGAGTGCGGCCCGTTATTGGAAACATTGGTGGGAAATGAAATCCGGGCCTATCTGGAAAGGCACCATCCGGGATGGAGGATGAATTTTTGGCGGACGCATGATGATGTAGAGGTGGATTTCTTGGTGGAGACGGATTGGGGGTATGCTGCAGTGGAGGTGAAGGCTTCATCTACATGGAGAAACCAATATGGCCTCGGGCTTAAAAGATTAAGAGAAGAGCTTGCTCCACGCGAGGTGAGGACTTTTGGAGTTTTTCGCGGACCCCAAGCGGCGAAATTTGGGGAGATCGAGGTTTTGCCTTTGGGGGAGTTTTTATCGAGGCTTTGGAGTGGGCGGGTATTTTAA
>CAIWSO010000315.1 GCA_903915315.1 uncultured Spartobacteria bacterium
GCGTCAAATCCGTCAATGGCCCGCTCATCGGACCAAAGAACGATCGGCGTCAGCGGGCGATCGCGTTCGTCCAATAACAAAAAACTATTCGTTTGCGTCGAGAATGTAACACCTGCAATGCGGGAAAACTCCTCGGGAAATTGGGTTTGCAGAATGGCAACCAGATCCAGAAGCGTCTTTTGAAAGGCATCGGGATGGATTTCCCGCCACCCCGGATGCGGTGAATCAACAGGTGCCGGCAGGCGCGACAAGCCAACCAAGCGCATCTCGCGATCGAATAATGCGGCCTTGAAATAACTCGTCCCAAGATCAATCGAAAGGATGGTTTCCATGCTTTAGAGGGTCTCAAGCATAGCCCGCGTTGCTCTGACGAGGCATTCCCCGCCCACTGGGCTTGCCAGCAAAGCACTCCCAGCTTCATACCATTTGCGGTCCACGGCTTCTTGAGTGACCAAGTAGCCGTGCAGCTCGCCATTAGCCATGGTGACCACAACCGTATGGGGACGGGCATTTCGAATTTCCAGGCCAATCTCAACGAACGTCTCGCCGGGCCAAGTCACATAAGTCCAGTCCCCGATCGCGATCACTTGGATCTCCGCAGGCAGAATGGCGGCAAGCGCCTCGCGAACCTTTCCCTCTTCTGCCGCTTGGGCGAGGGTGAATGTCTTTTCCGCCCCAAACCAGTCGCACTCCGCGGAGCGAATTTCCGATCGATCGGCGTTGGCTTTTTTCAAACCTTCGAAACGATCCTTGGCCTGCTGCAAGCCAGCCGAAGCGTCTTCTATCGAGAGCAATGGACGCTCTGGCAGATCGATTTCGGTTGTCAAAAAGCGCAAGGGCAGATTTTTAAGGAAAACCGCTTTGGTGAGCTCGGCCTCCACCGCTTTGCCCAAGATCACCCCCAGCCTCTCGGCTTCTTCGAAAGTATTACCGCGAGTCACGTGGCGAGGACTCTGGTTTCCGGATGCGCCCGTTTGATAAATGACCGGGCAGTTCGGATAAGACTTCTTCAAATACTCGCGCGCCGCGCCTGGAAAATCCGAACTCACCAGCGTGGAATCTTCATGCAAGACGGTCGGATGCATGCAAACCGTCAGCATCATTGCAATCGGGTGCCCCCCCCCCAGCCTGCGCAACATGAGAACAGGAACACGCAAATCCGAAGCGCCGGCCGGATCGTGACGGTTTGTGCCAATGCCTTGGGCATCCGCCTCCACAAAGGCGGCTTCCGCTGGAGTATCATTTTGCCATGCCAACACGGCAGCCTCCACGATCCCATCCTCCAGCTTTTGAACATAAGCAGAGTCGGCAGGTGGCACAACGGTGTCAAAATACTGGCTCAATGTATCTTGAGTTTTTGGAGCTGAGTGGGTGTGCGTCGCGCTCACCACGATGCGGGAGGCGGATACACCTGTGAGTTCCTGAATCCGCTGGCGGGCGCAATGCGCCAAGTCTTTTGAAATAAAGAGAACATCGCAGGCAATAAAAATCACGCTCGTTGCACCATGGCCGAGAAAAAGCGCCGATGCAAAGATCGGATCGTGAATTCCCGTGCTCATCCGCGCCACATGGGGATAGCCCCAGAGAAATTGGGAGGTATCCGGGCTGATATCCACCTGGGCTGCTCCAGCCAGCAGGCTTGAACTAAGATCTAATTTTGAAGACATGTTGGGGTTGACAGTTAAAGTGAGGCTTGATTTGTTTACAACAAACAATCACAAACATAAACAAACTCGCCTGTCAAAAGAAATGATTTTACGCCAAACGCAAATTCTTCAC
>CAIWSO010000316.1 GCA_903915315.1 uncultured Spartobacteria bacterium
AGGGCTGCTCCGAAAGGTTGGTTGCGCCCGGAGGTGAATTGTTTGAAAATGACCTCTCCGATCGTGGGATTTGTTCCGCCACCCATAAGAGTTGTGATGGCAAACATGGCGATGGAGGGAACGAAGACGAGCATGGCTCCGGCGGCAATGCCGGGTCGGGTGAGGGGAATGATGACTTGTGAGAACGCGCGAAGGGGTCCTGCTCCGAGATCATAGGCGGCTTCGATCAGGGCGTTGTCCAGTTTCTCAACGCTTGTGTAGATCGGGAGAATCATGAAGGGCAAAAAATTGTAAACCAAGCCGAGAACAATCGCGAAGGGAGTGTAAAGAAACTCCGCAGGCTGGGTGAATATCCCGGCGGAAACGAGGAGGCTATTCAAGAGCCCGTCTTTGCTCAGGATCGTGATCCAAGCGTAGGTGCGAATCAAAAAACTCGTCCAAAAGGGCACCATCACCAGCATCAAAAGAAGTCCGCGCCAACGTAGCGGCGCACGCCCGATGCAATAGGCCACAGGGTAGCCCACGACTAAACAAATCAGCGTGGTGAGAAGGGCATACCAGATGGAAGTGAAAAAAACCTTCAGCCAGAGCCAATCCAAGGCTCGAATGTAGTTCTGAAGCGTGAAATCATAAACGATCCGACCGAGGGCGTCGCGCTCCACGAAGCTCACCACGACAAGCATCAGAGTGGGAGCGATGACGAATAAAAACAGCCAAGCCAGTAGCGGCAATAAGACGATCCAAGCTAGGGGACTGGGAGACCGACGGTAGCCGCCCGTATCACGAACGGGCGCTACGGATGCAAGCAAGGACACGGTTCAGGTTGTAGTTGGGAAAGAGAACGTGGACCACTTGGTCTTGAGGGGATTGGAATGATCCCCTTGACCATCGGTCCACGCTCGATGTCATGTTACTGGGCTTTGAGCGAGGTGACCAATTCGTCGACCTTTGATCCTTGGGTGCCGATATCACGAAAGACCTGCATTTTGGCAATTTCCTCATCGCTTGGGAAGCTGGCCTTATTTTTGATTTGTTCCTCGGTGAGGATTTTGCGCGCAGCGAGGTTGGGATTCGTGTAGGGAAAGGCGTCTGAGATTTGTTTGCTGATGTCCGTGCGAAGGATGAAGTTCATGAAGGCTTCGGCATTGTTCACGTTTTTCGCGGTTTTTGGGATGGCGAGGCTGTCGATGAAGAGGTGCGTGCCTTCGGCGGGAATGATCCAGCGGAATTTCGGGTCGGATTGAAGGAGGATGGCGCCTTCCCCGCCCCAAACAATGCCGATCGCGACATCGCCGTTGAGGAGCGCCGTTTTGGGACTATCGGAATCGAAGACCTTCACGAGGGGAAGCCAATTTGCGAGCAAGGGTTTCACTTTTTCCAGATTCGTATCGCTCATGTCATTGATCGGGAGTCCTTGCGAGAGGAGGGCCCAAGCGGTGATCTCGCGGGCGTCGTCGAGGACGACGATCTTTCCTGTATTTTCGGGTTTGAAAACATCCGCGAAACTCTTGATGTCGTCTTTGATTAAGTCGGTGTTAACCACGATGCCGACCGTTCCGGCCATGAAAGGAACACTGAAACTATTATCCGGATCGAAGCTCATTTTGAGGAACTGAGGCGCGATATTCGATAGGTTCGGAATTCTGGTCTTGTCTATGGGATGAAGGAGCTTTTGCGCGATGAGTGCCTCAACCACATATTCACTCGGTTGGATGATATCATACTCCCCGCCGCCGGCAGTGAGCTTTGCGAGCATCTCTTCATTGGAGGCATAGTTCTCCACCGAGACTTGAATCCCGGTTTCCTTGCTGAACTGGTCGATCACCGATTGCGGGATGTATTCCGACCAGCAGAAAACGCTGAGTTTTTGGGCTTCGGGGGCTTTTCCGCAACCGACCAAAAGGGCGGCCAATGCGGACAGGACGAGTGTTGTGGTTTTTTTCATGGTTTTTTGTTTCTGTTGAAAAAGTAACTGCCAAAAGCGAATAGGAAAGTCACAAGGATGAAGATGGAGCTGAGAGCGTTCAATTGCGGATTCAGCCCCACTTTGGCCATACCATAAACTTTCAATGGCAATGTCTGCGATTGTGCTCCTGTGGTAAAGACACTCACGATGTATTCGTCCAGCGAGAGCGTGAAAGACATCAGGGCACCGGAAACGATCGCGGGCATGAGGTAAGGAACGATCACTTTGCAGAAAGCTTGTAGCGGCGTGGCACCGAGATCCATGGCGGCTTCCTCCAAAAATGGATCTAGACCTTGCAGGCGGGCCTGAACGCCGACCAGCACAAAGGGAAAACAGAATGTCGTGTGTGCAATGGTGAGGGTGAGGAAGCCAAGGGGGAGTTGCAGAAACTGAACGAACAGCACCAGCAGGCTTACGCCCATGAGGACTTCCGGCATCACCATCGGAATGAAAATCAAAAGACCAAGTGCTCTCTGGTAAGGGAACTTGTAGCGGTAGAGCATCCAGGCGCCGACAGTTCCAAGCAGCGTCGAGATTATCGTGGTGGAGAGCGCCACCAAGAGGCTGTTTTGGAATGCGTCGATGAGGACCTTGTTGCTCAGAAGCTCTCCATACCAGCGAGTCGAGAACCCCTCCCAGCGGATATTCAAACGCGAGGAGTTGAAAGAAAACACCATCAGAATGAGAATGGGGATGTAGAGAAACGCAAAAACAAGGACCGTCCAAAAACCAAAGAAGCAGGCCTGCACGCGCGAAGCGGTCACCCGCCTGCCAAGGCGGGAAAAATTCGACACACCGTGGGAAACGCCATCAATGGTCATATTCACATTATGCCGAAAATCCCTAGGCAAGTCCAGCCTTCCCCGTTTGACCTTCTTGTGGGATGAGCCCATGATTGTCTCATGATATCAGAGAAGACATTTGCCTTTGTTATGGCAGGAGGGAGTGGGGAACGCTTCTGGCCAATGAGTCGTCAAAGCACGCCAAAGCATCTTTTGCGTCTCCTCGATGATCAGACTCTTCTCGAAACGACGATTCGCCGCCTCGAGGGCCTGATTCCACTCGCAAACACTTTTGTGCTCACGAATGCCCTCCAGCTTGAAGCCACATGGGCGGCGGTGCCCTTCCTGCCGAGGGAAAACATCATTGCCGAGCCAGCCAAGCGCGACACGGCTCCGGCTTGCGCCCTAGCCACAGCCATCGCTCGAGCCACCGATCCTGATTCCGCCTGCATCGTTCTTCCGGCGGACGCCATGATTCATAATGTCGAAAATTTTCGCGCTCAGCTTAGTGATGCTGTTGATGCCGCGAATGAATCCGGGGCCATTGTCACTCTTGGTATTCCGCCTCAGTTCCCAGCCACGGGGTATGGCTATCTCGAGACCTTGAGCGAGCGTTCGCGCGGAAAGAATGGGAGTGCCGTTCGCAGCCTATCTCGGTTTGTCGAAAAACCCGACCTCGAAAAAGCCACTGCTTATTTGGAGAAGGGGAACTTCTTTTGGAACTCGGGCATCTTTGTTTGGCGCGTATCCACTTTTGTGGAGGAAGCCCGGCGTCAATTGCCCGCGCTCGCGGACTTTGTTGAGAGTCTGAATTCTCCAAGCGATCTCCCAGCCTTGTTGGCTGAAAAATTTGCGTCTTTGCCGAAGATTTCGGTGGATTACGCCATCATGGAAAATGCGCGCGAGGTCTTGACCGTGCTCGCCGAATTCGATTG
>CAIWSO010000317.1 GCA_903915315.1 uncultured Spartobacteria bacterium
CTCTCCTTGAGCGCAGTCGCTCGCTCCATGCGCTTATGGAGAAGTTCGAAGACTCCTATGCCTCGAATGTTCGTTCAGCAGGATTGGTTACTTTCGGTGATATCACTGATTCGTTAGCCCAGAAAGCAGAGTCGAAAAACGGGCATGGCGAGACGTGGCGAACAACTGCCGGCTATCGCATGGACCAGACATTCGATCACTGGCTGCTCGATGAATTTCAAGACACGAGCCGCCCCCAGTGGGCGGTCTTGAAAACTTTCATCGAAGAAGCACTCATGAATCCCGAGGAAAACCGCAGCTTTTTCTATGTGGGTGACACCAAGCAGGCGATCTACTCGTGGCGGGGAGGGGACCCTGATTTGTTTTTTGAGATATTTGATAAATACACGCCTGCCATTTCGGATGCTACCCCCCTCACTCAATCTTGGCGCTCGTGCCAAGCGGTTCTGGATTTCGTGAATACCGCATTTGAAGACTTAACCTCTATTCAAGTGGACCTCGATATTCCGCCGGCCACGGTCGAAAAATGGCAGAAAGCTTGGAAAGAAGAACACACCACATCTTCTAAAACCTCGAAAATCAAAGGCTATGCCGAGTGGGTCGCTGTACCAAAAAATCTAGGAGACGATGACGCAGATGGCGATGCGCCGGATCAAAAAATCCTTGAAATCCTGCAAACCACTCAAGCTTGGAAGCGCGGCCTTTCCTGTGCCGTTCTCAAGCGTGACAACAAGGGGGTGGAGGCGATCGCATCTCTGTTGCAGTCCAAAGGAATCGAGGTTGCCGTCGAGGGAAAAACCAATCCCTGTGTCGATAACCCTCTCGGAGCCGCTTTCATCGCTGCTCTGCGCGTCTGCGCGTCACCAGATGACAAACTTTCCCAGGCCGTTGTTCGGGGATTCACGCCCACAAGGAGATGGTTCTTAGAAAACGATTGGAATCTTCGTAATCATACTCTCGCCAGCCTCGCCCAATCTGGGTTCGCCTCTACGATTCGCCTTTGGATCGAGTTGTCAGATCTCGATGGTGAGCCGTTTTTAAATGAACGCGCCGCTGCCTTCCTCCTTGCTGCTGAGGAATTCGATGCCTGCCGAAAATCCTCAGATGGTATTCCCGATTTTCTCCGTTTTGTAGAAAACCGCCAAACTCAGGAAAACGAAGCCACAGGTGTCGTGCGAATCATGACGATCCATCAATCCAAGGGTCTCGGCTTCGACATGGTCATCGTCAGCGGACTCGATAAAAAAGGCGCGGGTAATGATGGTTCGAACATAGCTCTGGGGCCCGAGGCCAAGAATGTACAATGGGGAGTCCTTATGCCTGCAAAAGAATTTGCCGAGCACGATGCCACGCTCCGTTCTCAACTTCACATTCAAGACGCGGAGAGCAAATATAGCGAGATCTGCACCGCTTACGTTGCACTCACGCGTCCGAAAAAAGCCCTCTATGTCATCACCACGGAACTTGGAAAAAATCCAACATCCAAAAACTTCGCCCGGCATCTCATGTTGAAATTCCAGTCATCCCCGCACCAAATCGGCAATCCCGACTGGTATCAGGATCACGACATCAAGGTTGCCGATGCGCTTGCAGTCGATGCTCCCCGCGAGTTTTGTGCTCCTCTCCATGGAACTCCCAAGCCTGCATCTCCTTCCTCATTCAAAGCCCAAGCAGGCGCGGGAGGAGGATTTCTTACCCTATCGCAGGAGGCTGCCGAGCTTGGAACCGAAGTCCACGAGGCCCTAGCTGGCATGGAATGGGTGGAAACCACCCCGCTGCAGTTGGGCAACCTCTCGATTGAGGCCGCTAACCTTGTGCGTGGCTTTCTCAAAAAACCCATCGCGCAGGAGGTATTCACCAAGCCTGACCAGCCACATGACCTTTGGCGTGAACGGGCATTCGATGTGATGCTAGAAGGCCATTGGGTGAGCGGCGTTTTTGACCGGGTTCTCATTCATCGTTCTGGCGAAGGTGTTCCTTTATCTGCAATCATCTACGACTTCAAAACCGACCACGGCATTGTCGCTGAAATTGAGGTTCGCTACGCTGGCCAAATGGAAGTTTACCGCAAGGCGATTATTAAACTCTTAGGGCTCCCAAGTTCGCAGGTATCATCAAAAATCATCTGCCTGCGATAACCGCGTTGGTTGATGAAACGGAAATCCTCCAAACAGATAGGGCTCCGGATTAAAATCCGTTTTCTAGGACGACGTCGTTATAGGCGAGTTGGGGATGTCAGATCAAATGGTCTTGATGGCTTCGCTGAGCTTTTCGGCAACTTATAAGCGTGCTGACTGGAAAACGGAAAGACGGATTGACGGAAACCCGTATTTCCGTATCTTGGGTTTATGAAAACAACGATTGAGATCCCAGAAGGGCTCTATAAAAAAGCCAAGATTAGAGCCATCGAGCGCGGTCAGACCCTCAAACAAATCGTTCTAGCTGCCCTGCAAAGAGAACTTTCCTTGTCTGAAGAGATGCCTGCGATACACGCCTCACCTTGGGCAACTCGCAAACTCTTGCCTGCATTTGCGCAACTGCAAGC
>CAIWSO010000318.1 GCA_903915315.1 uncultured Spartobacteria bacterium
ATGCCCTCCCCGACACCTTCCGGCATTTTCAAATTTCCACCGACATCTCTATTTGCCCCCCAAATCCCCAACGGAAAAACCCCCGCCGGACGCGAACTCGCTGCACCGATTCTCATCGAAAAATCCGGCGCTCAGGAGGAAGCGGATTACGAGGCGCCCACCAGATCCTTTTTTGGCGTCTTCATGAAAAGATGGCGCTACCTTTCCCCGTCTCTACGTAAAGCCATCGACAACGCGAGGGTCCAGCGCGGACGCTGGAAATACATCGTCGTTCACAACAGCGGCACACGCCAAGGGAACGCACGAGTTTTCGATGTTTATCACCGGCGGGTACGCAAAATGCAAAATGGCCTCGCCTACCACTTCGTCATCGGCAATGGAAATTCCTCGGGGAATGGACAGATCGAAATCGGTAACCGCTGGACCAGGCAAATCAATGGCGGTCATGTTGCGAGCGATTACCTGAACGACATCGCTCTTGGCATTTGTCTCGTAGGCGATCTCAATCGCGACACCCCCACCAAGGATCAACTTGGCGCCCTCGACGAACTCTGCACCTATCTCCGTGGCCGTGTCGGGAAGGTCAAAGGTAAGTCCGCCTCTGTTCTAGGCCACAAGCAGATCAACCCGAAGCCGACAGATTGCCCGGGCGACCGCTTCCCCCTCAGTTGGCTTAGAAAAAAATTCGGCAACTAGCCCCAGGCCCCATCCGCGAGTCGCTATCCGGCAACCGACCTCGATGCGAGGTGATTTTCCCATAGACGTCGGAGTTGCTTTCTCTTTCCATGGATGCATGAAGATCGCTCAGGAATTCAAAGATTTTATCTCCCGTGGGAATGTAGTGGACCTCGCTGTGGGTGTCATCATCGGTGCCTCATTTGGAAAAATCGTCAACAGCCTCGTCATGGACGTGATCATGCCGCCGATCGGAGCGATCCTCAAAGGGGTCAATTTCAGCAACCTGTTTTTTTCGATCGACGGAAAAGTCTATGAATCCCTCAGCAAGGCAAAGGAGGCCGGCGCACCGGTCATCAGCTATGGGATTTTTCTGAATACGATGATCGAATTCCTCATCGTAGCCGCCTGCGTTTTTGCGCTGGTGAAGATCGTGAATCAAATCAAACGCCCTGCGGAAAAGCCCATCGAAGCCCCCGCGCCGACCAAATCGGAGCTCCTTCTCGAAGAGATCCGGGATGCCCTCAAAAAATAAAACTTCAACATTTCGCAAAAAGCGATTGATTTTCCCCGCCAAGGCCAGCACTCTACGCCTCCAATAAATTTATGAGCCAGCATCCAAGTTTGAAAGGCAAGAGCGCCATCCAGGCCAAGAGAAGTGTTTTAAAGCGGTTTGAACGTGTTGACCTGCTCCGCAAGCGCGGTCAGTTCAAAGACGGTCAACGCGTCATCGGTCTTCCCAAAACCAAGCCCGAAGATTAAACCCTTGTTTCCCATATGCGGCTGAATCGCTTTTTAGCGGCAGCCGGCCTCGGTTCACGTCGCTCCTGCGATGCACTTATCGCGTCCGGGGCCGTCGTCATCAACGGACACAAAATCGATCAACTTGCCACGCAAGTGGAAGATGGTGACGATGTTCGAGTCAAGGGTCGCCCTGTCCGGGCCGCCCTTCCTGTTCATATTCTTCTTAACAAGCCGAAGGGCTTCGTTGTCACACGCTCCGATGAGCGCGGGCGCAGGACTGTTTACGACCTTCTACCTCCGGAGTTCTCGACCCTTTGCCATGTCGGTCGACTGGATAAAGAAAGCGAGGGTCTTCTTTTACTCACGAACGATGGGGCCCTTGCGCAAAAGCTCACCCATCCGAGTCACGAGATCGAAAAGGAATACGAGGTCACCCTCGACAAGGATTTTAAACCCGAGGATATTCCTACTCTTCTTAAAGGGATCTACATCGAAGGCGGTTGCGGACGTTTTGAGCGTGTTCATATCGTGACCACCAAGCGCCTTCAGGTCATCTTACGCCAAGGAATCAAACGTCAAATCCGACTCATGTTTTATAGTATGGGCTACGAAGTGGAGCGGTTGGTGCGCACCCGCATCGGAAAACTCCGTGACGATCGCATGCCCCTCGGCGCCTGCCGCCGTTTGACGAAACTCGAAATCGGCTCGCTCACCGGAACCTCAAAGAAAAGCGCTAAGCCCGCTTCCAGCAAACCCTCCTCGAAGCGCCCGCGCCGGGTGGTCAAAAAAACCACCAGACCACACCAGGCTTAATTCGCCTGCTCTCCACTTTCAGTCAGTTCCTCGCGGCAAGCACCTCTTCTTCCCTCCGCTCGCTTTCCGTCTAAAATCGTGATAATGCATGATGCGAATTCTCCTTCTTCTCTCGTGATGCTTTCGGCACCCACACTCCTAGATTTAAAAATGATGAGGCTCGCTCTCAAGGAGGCGCGAAAAGGGATTGGAAACACGTCACCAAAT
>CAIWSO010000319.1 GCA_903915315.1 uncultured Spartobacteria bacterium
ACGACCTTGAATTTGCCCGTTTGCGCGAGCGCGATTTCGAGTTCATCGCGGAGCATAGAGGAGAAAGGCGACTGCAGGTCGGTGTTCTCATAGTTGAAGCTACCCACAGCGACATTCCACTTTTCGTCCGCGGAGTCTTTGCCTAGAAGGTCACTGGCAAGTTTTGAAAAAGGATTCTCCGCAGCGGAAATGTGAACGCAACCAATGGCAAGAGTGAGAACGAAAATCACTCTCTTGCTCAAGAAGTAGGAAGGCTGACGAAACGTTCTCAAAATGAGATGGAAGGCATGCAGAAAATTCATATCCACATAAAAGCTATGGGATCACTTGGTGGGGGTAAACAGGCAATTCAATGAGCGGAAAAATCAGCCGATCCAGTGGTTGATAATGCCACTCGAATGGCAAAATCGGAAAGACACGAAAGAAAAACTCGGAACTACCGTGATCGTGAAATTCCGCCCACCTTGAAAAATAAGGTGGGACTACCGGCGGTCGGGATCGAACCGACACATCGTAAGATACGCGATTTTGAGTCGCGCGCGTCTGCCAATTCCGCCACGCCGGCAACTGCGTGTGTAATCTATAATGCTTGTCCCCTCGCCCGCAATCTTAAACAGCAGATCATTTTTAAAAATTCGATCTCGCAGGAATGAAAAACCCTGGCTCGGAGGTTAAAGAAGCGAACCGAAAACATTCCAGCCCTCAGCGTTCACTGTGAACAGTGTGGTCAATTATTCTTTATACACGGTTGGGGAAAAACTGCACCCGGCGGGGGTCGAACCCACAACCTACGGCTTCGGAGGCCGGCACTCTATCCAATTGAGCTACGGGTGCTGAATGAATAGGAGTCTCAAACAGGTCATCGGAAAAATCAAACAACAAACGCAAAACTCTTTCCCCTGGGGACAATCCCTCAGTGCAATGGCCATTGCCTTTCTCGAATCGCTCTCACACAATTTCCGCCATGGTTAAGAAATTACTGATGGGTACTGGAGGATTGGTTTTGACGCTGAATGCCAGCGCCGTTTTTTATCCTGATCCCAATGTGAAGGAAGGCGTCGAAATCACCTCGGCTCTACTTGGACTGGCTGTGCTCTTTTTTGCATCCAAAGCCTCGGCACCACAAGCAGCACCCGCAGTGGAGAGAGAACCGATCGCGCCATCCGCTCCCCCGCCGCCTCCACCACGCGCGGAAGCGGAGATCGTCGCCTTTCTGGCTTTGTTACAAGAACAAGGGCGCTTGGTGGATTTCGTGAAAGAAGACGTCGCGACCGCCAGCGACCAACAACTCGGCGCAGCAGCACGAGTCGTTCATGCGGGCTGCCGCAAGGTGCTGGAGGAGTATTTTGACATCGCCGCACTTCACACCGGGAACGAGGGAGACAATGTTGTCCTTGCTAGTGGCTACGATGCCGCCGCACACCGGTTACTCGGGGCCGTTCCTGAAAATCCTCCCTACACAGGAAAACTCCTCCATCCGGGCTGGTTGGCCCGCTCGGTGAAATTACCCCGCGTCACTGGCACCACCGACCAGCGCCCATGGCCAGTCTTGGCCCCAGCCGAAGTCGAACTCGGCGCCGCCTAAACCATCGGTCGTCTCGTTCGCAATTCAAATTCTCAATTTAAAAATGGATACGTTTTTTGGAATCGATCTCGGCACGAGTAACTGTGCCATCGCAAGCGCTGGCGAGGATGGCTTGCCGGACATCCTACCCCTCACCCAAGTTGTCACGGCCAACGGCATCGGCGAGAAATCTCTTCTCCCCTCCGCCATCTACATTCCCGCTGAAGGGGAGTTCCCTGAAGGCGGGCCCTCGCTCCCTTGGAATAAAGAAGCTCAAAAGTGGTTCGCCGGAATCTTTGCACGGGATCGTGGGGCACTCCAACCCGACCGAGTGATCGTTTCTGCAA
>CAIWSO010000320.1 GCA_903915315.1 uncultured Spartobacteria bacterium
ATCGAGGCACAGATCGCTGCGGGCATCACTGGCATTATCCCGGTCGGAACGACTGGGGAATCCCCCACGCTGGATCATGAGGAACACCTCAAAGTCATCGAGGTCGCAGTGCAGACGGCGGCAGGACGTTGTCAGGTCATTGCCGGAACAGGTTCGAATTCCACCACGGAAGCCGTATCCCTCACCCAAGCTGCCGAAAAACTCGGCACAACGGCTGCCCTTCTTGTGGCTCCCTATTACAACAAGCCAAGCCAAGAGGGGCTCTATCGCCACTTCGCCGCGATCGCGCAGGCCGTAAAAATCCCACTCGTTCTTTACAGCATTCCTGGTCGTTGCGGGATCGAGATCGGCATCGAGACAACTGTCCGCTTGGCAAAAGACTTTGCCAATATTCGCGCCATCAAAGAGGCGGGCGGTTCGGTGGAAAGGGTCAACCAACTCCGAGCGGCGCTGCCAGAGGATTTTGAAATCCTGTCGGGCGACGATTCCCTCACCCTTCCTTTCATGTCTGTAGGTGCCGTGGGCGTCATCAGCGTGGCCACGAATGTGATACCAGCAGAGGTCGCCACAATGGTCCGTCACCAACTAGCGGGTGAGTCGGCCAAGGCCCTCGCGATCCATCGCAAATACTATCCTCTTTTCAAGGATCTCTTCATTGAGCCGAATCCCGTGCCTGTGAAGTTTGCCCTCGCCCGCCTGGGAAGAATGACACCGGACGTTCGCCTTCCTCTTTGCGAAATGACCTCGGCCAGCATTCAACAACTCACAAAAACTTTGGAAAAATCCGGTCTATGAGCACTCGCGTTATCATTAATGGAGCGAAAGGCCGTATGGGTCAGGCCCTCATCTCTTGCATCCATGCCGACAATTCGTATGCCCTCGCTGCGGGACTCGATACCGGAGACGACCTTGCCAATCTTCTTCCACACTGCGATGCGGTGATTGATTTCACCGATGCGAGCGCCACGACATCCGTGGCCGACGCATGCTCAAAAGCCGGCAAACCCCTTATCATCGGGACAACCGGTCACTCGGACCAGGATCGCGCGCACATTTTGTCCGTATCCAAAATCATCCCGATCGTCTTTGCTCCCAACTTTTCGATAGGTGTGAATACCCTCTTCTGGCTTACCAGAAAAGCTGCTGAGATTCTCGGACCGGACTTCGATTTGGAAGTGGTGGAAATGCACCATCGCCTCAAAAAAGACTCCCCCAGCGGCACGGCTCGCCGCCTTGCGGAGATCCTCACGGAGGTTCGCGGACTCGACTACGCCAAAGACGTCCTCCACGGACGCGAAGGGCTAGTGGGACAACGAACAAATACCGAAATCGGGATGCATGCGATCCGAGGTGGAGACGTCGTGGGTGATCATACTGTCATTTACGCCAATGTCGGAGAGCGCGTGGAACTCACCCACAAGGCCTCCAGCCGCGACACATTTGCCAAGGGCGCCCTCCGAGCCTCGGCTTGGGTGCTCGATAAAAAACCCGGTCTCTACGACATGGAGGACGTGCTCGGGCTACGATGAGGATCGGCATCGCGCTCGGGTCGAACCTGGATGACCGCTTGGCACTCCTGCGATCGGCCCGCAAGCGCATTCAGAGCTTCCACGAGGATTCCGGTCCCTTTCTTTGCTCCCGCATCTATGAGACCGCCCCAGCGGATTGCCCGCCGGGATCCCCCTTTTTTTTGAATGCCGCGCTGGAGATGTCTTCGAGCCTACCGCCGCTCGATCTTCTGGCAGAGCTTCAACGCATCGAGCACGATTTCGGTCGCCCCCATGACCACGGCTTCCACACTCCACGCACGATCGATCTTGATATCCTTTACTGCGATAACTTGGCTTTCCGCCTTGCCGATCTCGAGCTCCCGCACCCTCGCATTTTTGAGCGTCCGTTCGTTTTGTTCCCCTTGATCGACATCTGCCCCGACCGCATCCTACCCGGAAAATCCATCTCCATCCGCCAACATTGCGATCTCACCTATGCCACTGGCCTTTCTTCGCAGGATTTGCCAAAACCGCTCCATCACTTCTAGATTGCCTCTACCTTGAAAAATTCCGCCCATAGTTTGAGTGATGCCAAAGCTGCTGGTCGCCGCCTCGCCTGTCTCACAGCCTATGATTACCCCACGGCGCGCCTCCTCGACGACTGCGGCTTGGATTTGATCCTCGTTGGAGATTCGTTGGGAATGGTCGTGCTTGGCTATCCGGATACCACCAAGGTGACCATGGCGGATATGCTTCACCACACACGAGCCGTCGCCCGAGGCGTAAAAAACACTTTCGTCGCCAGCGATCTTCCTGCCGGTAGTTGCATCACTCCCGCCCTCGCCCTCGAAAATGCGCGACTCCTTCGGGATGCAGGTGCCGATGCGGTCAAAATCGAGGGGGGCTTCGAGTGCTTGCCCATGGTCGAAGCGATCTTGGCTGATGGCATTCCCGTGATTGGCCACCTCGGGATGCTCCCGCAACGCGTCATCGAAGAAGGTGGCTACCACATCAAGGGAAAATCCCCTTCTGAAGGCGATCGTCTCCTCCGTGATGCTCATGCCCTCGAACAAGCCGGCGTGAGCGCCATTGTCTTGGAACTCGTCCACCCGCCCCTCGCTTCCCTCCTCACCAAAGAGCTTCAAATCCCCACGATTGGGATCGGAAGTGGTCCCGATTGCGACGGACAAATCTTGGTCCTCCATGATGTCATCGGCCTATTCCCATGGTTTCGCCCTAAGTTCGCCGAATCCCGCGCTGATATCGCGAGCGAAATCCAG
>CAIWSO010000321.1 GCA_903915315.1 uncultured Spartobacteria bacterium
CGAGAACTTTTCTCCGTGTCTTTGTGTCTCCGTGAGAGGCTTGAGCCGAGAGACGCGCTGTGTGACACTCCTAAAATCTAAAAGCAAGCCGCTTTTGGTATCAAAGGCCCATCAATACTGAGGAACTCAGCAAGCGAGATGAAAAGGCATTCCGAGCTCGTGCTCAGAATATGGCCAAATGGCTAGGCTGACAGGCGTCGGCATAAGTTTTACAACTTAAAAGTTAACCACCCCTATCAAATAAAATCTGCATATCCATTGAATAGTTGGTTTCTTCTATCGTTCTCACCCCAGAATCCGATGGGCTCAAGCCAGCCACGATCACGATGAAGTCTGAATAGAAGGGAATGAATACCACCCCCAGACGCCTCATGTTGGGATTCGTCGCTCTCTTGGTATCGCCCCTGATGGGACTTTGTGCGTTTGGCGCAGCGGAGGTTGTTTCGGATCCCATTCAGATCCCGCTCTCGGAGTCGCCGACGGATTCCGGTTCGCGTGCAGGGACTCTGGCGCGCTCTTCTGATGATCTCAAAGTGGGCTTCGCCACTCCACCCTCGGCTGCCCGCCCTCGTTTCTATTGGTTCTGGCTTGGTGGTTCCATGACCAAGGAAGGGATCCGAGCGGATCTGGAGGCCATGCATGATGTTGGCATCGGAGGTGTATTGATGATGAATGCTTATCCCACGTCTCCGCTTAGCATCACCTGTATGGGCGACCAATGGTGGGACTTGTTGACCTACGCCAACACGGAGGCCAAGCGCCAAGGGATCCTTTTCGGGACTCATAATTGTCCGGGCTGGAGCACGAGTGGAGGACCTTGGAACACCATGGAAAACTCGATGCAGAAGGTCGTGTTCTCGGAGCAAACCGTCCAAGGACCGAGCGCTGATGCATTGAGACTCGCTCGTCCGGAAATCGATTCCAAATTCGACTACTACCGAGATATAGCCGTTCTCGCGGTGAAAAATGCCAAGGCGCAATCTGTCCCGACAGCGGATATCGTTGATCTAAGCGGGCAATTGGATGAGCAGGGACTTTTGAAATGGCGCGCGCCTGAGGGCGTCTGGACGATCTACCGATTTGGCCATACCACCACTGGGCATAAGAACGGTCCACCGATTGAGGGAGGGCAGGGATTAGAATGCGATAAAATGAGCCGCGAGGCCACTAAGATTCATTTTGAAGGCTACGCAAAAAAGATCATCGAGCGAATGCGTCCGCTCGTGGGAGAGACTTTTCACAATCTCGAACTCGATAGCTATGAAGCTGGCAAACAGAATTGGACCCCGAAGTTTCGCGAGGAATTTCAAAAGCGCCGAGGCTATGACTTGATACCCTGGTTGCCGGTTCTCGCTGGTTGTACCGTGGGGAGCTCAGACCAGACTACTCGTTTCAAGTGGGACATGGAAAAAACCATTTCGGATCTTTTTATCGAGAACCACTATCAATATCTGGCCGAGCTTGCGCGTCAGCAGGGGGTCGGGATGGACTACGAAGCCTACGGCGGTCCCTTTGACCCGCTTGGTGCGGGTGGGGCCGCGGATATGCCAATGGGTGAGGGGTGGACGGGATCGGCGGGGTGGGGGACAGTCAACTTTGCGGTATCTGCTGCACACACACATGGTAGGCCGCTCGTCGGTTGCGAGGCACTCACGTCTACCCCTATCAACTCGCAGTGGAAGCAAACCCCTTACTCCATCAAAGCCTTTGCGGACCGTGCATTTTCCATGGGCATCAATATGATGGTTCTGCACTGCTATGCCCAGCAGCCCTGGGAACATGTGCGCCCTGGCATGACCATGAATTTCTGGGGAACTCAATTCAGTCGCACCCAAACGTGGTGGGATTTTTCACGTCCTTGGTTTGATTACCTCGCCCGTTGCCAATTCCTGCTGCAACGCGGGATGCCTGTTGTTGACATCTGCGTACTCGGTACCGTCAGTCCCGGGGGAATTCCTGCGGACTGCAAAACCGATTTCTGCAACGACGAGACCTTATCTCGGATGACAGTTAAGGAAGGCGACCTCGTTCTGCCCGACGGAATGCGATATCGCCTTCTTCTGCTTCCGAGTAACCGCCAGATCCCCTTGGAAAGCCTCAAGGAAATAGAGCGACTAGTGAAGGCCGGTGCCGCCATTGCTGGTCCACGTCCGGATCGGATTCCGGGGTTAACCAATTACCCCAAGCAAGACGAGGTGCTGCAAAAACTCGCGGGAACCATTTGGGGGAACTCCGATGGAAGCACGGTCAAGGATGCGTTCTACGGGAAGGGGCATGTCTTCTGGGGTCTTCCTGTTTCAGAGGTCCTGACGAAACTAGGGATTTCTCCGGATGTTGTCTTCCGCGAATCCCGTTCGGCGGCGGGAGTTCTTGCGGGTTCACTCGCAAACGGAATCGAATTCAATCATCGGTCCTCGGAAGGCACGGAAATTTATTTCATCTCCAATCAGGAGGATTGCTATCGCGAGGTGGTTGCATCCTTCCGTGTAGCAGGGAAGCAGGCCTCGTTCTGGTATCCTGATTCAGGTAAATCGGAACCGGTTCCTGTTTACGAAGAGCGCGATGGCCGCACTGTCATCCCGTTGCGCCTCGCTCCGTCCGATTCCCGCTTTGTTGTGTTTCAGAACACGCCTGGAGGTGACCACCTGACCCGCATCATCCGGACATCTGGAAAAGACAGCGGGTCAGCAGCAACACTGCCGCCACTTCGAATTGCCAAGGCCATGGCTTCGTCAAAGGACAAAAAAACCTTTGTTGATCTCACTGATAAAGTGCAGGCGCTGGCCCAGACTGGGACTCTGCGCATTACCCCGGACGTGTTTCAGCAACTGACGGCGGACGTCCTCAATGTCGAAAAAATCTGCATCGATTATCTCGTCGATGACGACCAGCGCATGTGTTATTCGCACCCGAACGGAACGCTACAAATCCCTCAGGGGGTACCTCTCTCTCGTGATGTTGACTGGGAGGTATCAACAAGCGGCGGCAATACATCCCTGACTGTCTGGCAACCCGGAACATATCGAGTTCAGTGGGCATCGGGCCAATCCCGCGAGATCAACGTCAATGCGGTGAAGGAATCTTTGCCACTCAATAAAGACTGGGCCGTCGCTTTCAAACCAGGGTTGGGCGCCCCAGAATCCGTGTCATTGACCGAGCTG
Source organism: uncultured Spartobacteria bacterium (assembly GCA_903915315.1). Taxonomy (GTDB): domain Bacteria; phylum Verrucomicrobiota; class Verrucomicrobiia; order Chthoniobacterales; family Terrimicrobiaceae; genus UBA967. The sequence goes on from CAIWSO010000321.1 coordinate 3,162, forward strand.
GCTTCACTCAGCAAACATTCGATTCCAGGAGTGAGATACTACTCAGGGATCTCAACCTACGAGAAACGATTCTCGGTGCCAGACGAGCTTCGGGATGCCGCGATAGTGACTCGGCTGGATTTAGGGATCGTGAAAAGTGTTGCTGAAGTGATTTTGAATGGTCGCAATTTAGGAATCCTTTGGAAACCCCCATTCCTCGTGGACGTGACTGGCTGCCTTCGCGCAGGCGAAAACCACCTTCAAATCAAGGTTGCGAACACCTGGCCCAACCGCATGATTGGTGATGAGCAGGAACCGGATGACTGCACTTGGTCGCACGTTATCACTTGGACCCATGGCGATCAGCCCGAGCCGGTCGGCCGTAGCCTGTCTGTAATTCCGAACTGGGTGATCAATAAATCGCCTCGTCCCTCGACGGGGCGCGTCACGTTCAGTACGTGGAAATTTTTCAACAAAGATACCCCGCTTCTTGAATCTGGATTGTTGGGACCGGTCAAGATCGATGCCGCGCAGCGTTTCACTTTGGAGTCATCTTCCAAGTCAGAGGCCCATAAAAACTCGGGAACTGACAGTAAGCCTGACGGAAAATAACCCCGAGTTCGCGGTCAGAAACTGGCCAAATGGCTAGGCTGACAGGCGTGGCTGCATGTTTTACAAATTTGCATTCAC
>CAIWSO010000322.1 GCA_903915315.1 uncultured Spartobacteria bacterium
CGATCTTGGCGTATTTGGATGAGGTCAACTTTCCGGAAAAGCCTTCTACCAGGAGATCAAGGACTTTGCGTTGGCGGGAATTGATATCCGTCTGCAGCAGAAAAGTGCGGAAGGCTCCCTTGCGCAGGGCGGGTTCGATGTTTTTCTCGGCATCCTCAACGGCTCGACCGAGGCAGCCGAGAAACCAGTCGAGCCAAGCGGTGATATCCACGCTGCCTTTCTGGCATTTTTCCAAGACGGCGTAGTAATCTTTGCGTTCTTGTTCAATGCGGGTCGACATGCTATAGAAGCGCTCGGGCATTCCATCCGCTTGTGCCAGTGCCATGTCCGCTATGGCTCGGGCGATGCGGCCATTCCCATCTTCGAAGGGGTGAATCGTGACAAACCAGAAGTGGGCGATACCGGCACGTAGCACGGGATCGTCGGTGGATCGCGAGAACCACTCAAGAAAGGCAGTCATTTCGCCTTCAAGGCGCTCAGCGGCAGGGGCCTCATAATGAATGCGCTCTCTGCCGATCGGACCCGAGAGGACTTGCATCGGTCCCGCTTCGGGAGGTCTCCAACGACCCACGGCAATGCGCTGCAATCCGCTAAGTCCTGAGGGAAAAAGGCAGGCGTGCCAACCGAAAAGGCGTTCCTTCGTAAGCGCACGGGAATAATTTTGCGTGGCATCGAGCATCATTTCCACCACCCCTTCGACATCGCGGCTGGCGGGAGGGGTTCCGGCGACATCCATTCCGAGCCGTCTAGCGATGGATGAGCGCACCTCACCGGCATCGAGCCGATTTCCTTCGATCGCATTGGATTTCAGGACGTCTGCAGTGAGGTTTGACAAGGAGGTTTCGGAGCAGATGCGGAAGCCTAGTCCCGACATCTTCCCCAGCAGGCGACCTTGGCAATGACGGACTTGCCCCAATAGCGGAAGCAATCTAGACTCATCAAAGCGGAGACGTGGCCAATCGAGATGTTCGTAGATATAGGATTTCATTTACCGCATATATGCGGTGAATGTGGGTTCTAATCACCGCAAAGTCAAAGATAAAATGTGGATTCACCCAAAATAAAAACGTAAAAAGGGTTAGTGTGGGATGGAGAGGAAAGTTTTAAGTATATAAGCATTAAGTTTTAAGTGGCACGACCAGATCTCACGCGGTGACGCGGAGGCGCGGAGAGGGGAGTGAGTTTTAAGAATCTGTAGCATACGCTATCAAAATTTGCAGCTTGCGCTGCGCAAAATTGAGATTTAGAGTTTACCAGTTGTGAAAATCTTTGTTGAAACAACAATTCCAAGTTATCTAGTATCTCGCCCCGCTCGTGACCTTGTGCAAATGGCCCGCCAGCAGACCACGCAGCGATTGGTGGGAAACCTGTCGTGGTAATCATGAATTGTTTACATCGCAAATTGTCCTTGATGAAGCCGGGGCAGGCGATCCGGAATCGGCCCAAGCCCGATTGGAATTGCTCGAGCCACTGCCACTGCTTGAAATTTCGTCGCCCGTGCTCGTTTTTGCGCAGAAAATTATCAAATGCGGGCTTTTGCCCGTAGAGGCCGATCGTGATGCGGTCCATATTGCTACTGCTACCATTCATCAACTGGATGCATTACTTTCTCTGAACTTTCGACATCTTGTAAATGCTTCTATTCAGGCGCGCCTTCGTCGCCTTGCGTCGAGTGAAGGGTATGAATTGCCTGCCATATGCACGCCAGAAGAGCTCATGGATATTATCCAATGAAAACAACCAGTATTTCACCAAAAGCCACTTTATCCGATGAGGTTCTGCGGGAAGTCTGGAGGATTAAGGACGAGCTTTCAGCATCTTATAACCATGACTTGGAACGCCTTTTCCTCGATGCCCAAGAGCGCCAGCGCCTATCTGGTCGCAAATCTGTCAATATTCAAAAAGGGA
>CAIWSO010000323.1 GCA_903915315.1 uncultured Spartobacteria bacterium
GCCCATCCTGAATGAAGGTGATAAAAAACTCGCCTTCCTCGAAAAAGGCCCGAAACCAAATCAATATCTGCCCGCCGCAGGCGCGATGACGTTCGAACGGTTTTAGAAAAAACCGCCCGTCTAATTTAGCGACAGGTTCCCATGAAAAGACGGAGTAAATGCCAGAACATGAGCGCCGCGGCCGCGAAGAGCTGAATGGCCGCCGCGAGGTTGGCATTATCAGTTTAGTCGGGCATGATCGATAATGTCGTAAAGAGCATCGAGGCACCGGCCAAGACGACTACAGAGAAACATGTTCCGAGATCAAAGTGAAAGGGGGCTGCCCATCCCACGGCCGCGGTCCCAAGAAATTTGCAAGTTTCGTATTCCAAAAATCCGTTCTTGCCGAGGCGCGGGGCAGGCATTCAAGTTGCGAGCTTCATGAGCCGCCACGACAACCGTCCGCACAATCAAATCCGTCCCGTCACGATCGAAAAAAACATAGCCCCGCATGCCCAGGGTTCGGTTTTGATCTCCTTCGGCAATACCAAAGTCATCTGTGCCGCCACGATTGATGAAGGCGTGCCGCGTTGGATGAAAGAACAGAACGTGCCCGGCGGCTGGATCACGGCGGAATATTCCATGCTCCCGTATTCGACACTCACCCGCAAACAGCGCGACTCCACACGCGGCAAGGTCGATGGCCGGGGAACCGAAATCCAACGCTTGATCGGTCGTTCGCTTCGCGCCGTGATTGATTTAAAAAAACTGGGGGCACGCACGCTTTGGGTCGATTGCGATGTCCTGCAAGCGGATGGCGGGACGCGCACGGCGGCGATCACCGGCGCCTGTGTGGCCGTCGAGTTGGCCTGCCAAAGCCTCGTTCAGCTCGGAAAGATCGCCGAACTGCCAATCAAAAACCGCGTGGCAGCCGTGAGTGTCGGCATCGTGAAGGGCGAGGTGCTCCTGGATCTGGATTACCTCGAGGATAAGGACGCCTGCGTGGACATGAATGTCGTGATGACCGACAAAATGGACTTCGTCGAGCTGCAGGGTAGCGGTGAAGAAAATGTGTTCAGCGCTGCGCAACTCGACGAAATGTCCCAGGCCGCACGGATCGGTATCTCGCAACTCCTGCAAATCCAGGCCTCCGCTCTGGCCTGACACGGAGCACGTCAGCGACATTCTGGACGTCTCGAACTCCCAGATTGCACTGCACGGCGATCTGCGGTTTATTATTTGTTTTCTCACACATAACCCATGGCGCAACCTAGCGACAATACCTCTCCCAACTTGGAAACCGCCATGCAGCGGATCTCAGAAATTGTGACGTCCATGGAGGATGGCAATCTGCCACTGGAGAAGCTGATCGATGCTTATCAAGAGGGCGTCGGGTTGGTAAAAAGCTGCCAAGAAAAGCTCGACGCCGCTGAGAAACGCATTCAAATCATCGCCCGCGATGCCCGCGGAACCACGAAGCTGGAGGACTTCGATCCGGAGAGCGAAAATTGAACCTCCCGTCCACGCACACACCAGCTGGACCTCTTCTTCAGTCGATTCAGTCCCCTGCGGACTTGAAAAAACTCGACGCCGGTGCGCTTCCGCAACTCGCTCAAGAGATCCGCAACGAACTCATCGAGGTTCTTTCGAATACCGGCGGCCACCTCGGACCCAATCTTGGCGTGGTCGAGTTGACGATGGCTCTGCACCGCGTTTTTGAAACTCCGAAGGACAAGTTTGTCTTTGATGTGAGCCATCAGGGCTATGTTCACAAACTTCTCACCGGGCGCCTGAACCGCTTTTCCACGATCCGCCAATACGAGGGGCTGAATGGGTTTCTTCTTCGGAGCGAGAGCAAACACGACAGCTACGGAGCCGGTCATGCAGGAACGGCGCTCTCCGCCGCGCTCGGAATGGCTGCCGCACGCGATGCTCTCGGCACGGACGAGCATGTAGTCTGCGTTGCGGGGGATGCGGCCTTCACTTGCGGCGTGAGCTTCGAGGCCCTCAACAATGTCGCCGCCACCACGAAAAAACTCATCGTTGTTCTGAATGACAACGAGTGGTCGATCGCCAAAAATGTAGGTGCTGTGGCGGATTACCTTAACCGCTTGGTGACGAATCCGAGCTATGTCCATTTGCACGAAAATGCCGCGCGCTTTGTCGAGTGGATCGGCGGAAAGACGGCTCGCAAACTCGCACACAAGGCCGAAGCCGGATTGAAGAGCCTACTCGCGCCAAGTGTCATTTTCGACGATCTCGGCATGCGTTATTACGGTCCTATCGACGGACACGACATCCCGCTTCTCACTCAAACTTTTGAATTTTTAAAAACGCAAAATGAGCCAGTGATCCTTCATGTGCTTACCAAGAAGGGCAAGGGCTACGCCCCCGCGATCGAGAAGCCTGACAAATTCCACGGCCTCGGAAAATTCCACCTTGATACAGGTGAGACTGTCTCTTCACCGACCCCGACCTACTCGGAAATCCTCGGTTCCAAACTCGCCGACTTTGCGGATACGAATAACAAAATCGTCGCCATCACAGCCGCCATGCCGACCGGGACCGGGCTGATCCATTTTGCGAAGCGGCATCCGAAACGCTTTCACGATGTCGGCATCGCCGAGGAACACGCAGCCATCTTTGCTGCGGGAATGGCGACGCAGGGAATGAAGCCGTTTCTCGCGATTTACAGCACGTTCATGCAGCGCGCCTACGACATGATCATTCACGACATCGCGCTTCAAAACCTGAATGTCGCGCTTTGCATGGATCGCGCGGGCCTCTCCGGCGACGACGGCCCCACTCACCATGGACTCTTCGATATCGCCTACCTACGGCCCGTGCCGGGCTTGATCCAGATGCAACCTAAGGATGAGGCTGAATTCGTCGATATGCTCTGGACGATCGCCAACCATGAAGGTCCCGCCGCCATCCGGTATCCGCGTGGAGCCGGCACGGGGGCAAGCACCGACCAAAAACCGCGCCTCCTCGAAATCGGAAAATCCGAAGTCCTCCGGCATGGCACGGATGCCGCCATTTTTGCGCTCGGCAACATGTGCGAACTCGCCCTGCCCGCGGCGGAAGAACTCGAAAAGCAAGGCATCTCGACCGCCGTGATCAACGCCCGTTGGATCAAACCACTCGACACAACCACGCTCGAATTTTTTGCCGGCGGATGCAATGTCATCTGCACGATGGAAGACCATGTTCTCCACAATGGATTTGGTTCCGCCGTGATTGAGCACCTGTCTGATCGTGGCCTCACCACGCCGGTGGTCCGAATCGGTTGGCCCGACCAGTTTATCGAGCACGGCACGGTGCCCATTCTTCGCGAAAAGCATGGCCTCACGGTGGAAGCCACCGTCAAAAAAATCCGCGACGCACTTGCTGGCGTTTCAACACCCTCGTTAAACTCGGTTTCCGCTGCTTAAGCCGAAAGGCTCTCTAGGCTGGGCAAGGCGGCAAGGTAGCTCGGATACTCGGGTTGCCAACCCGTGGAACGCAACTTGGCATTGTCCACCCGCTTACTTGTCCACCCCCGCTTGCGATTCATATCAGCCGGACCGGACGGCGGAACCTCGCGATGGCAGAAACCTGCGATCCATTCATAAACTTGCGCCTGCGTCGCGGGCGTGTTGTCGCACACATTGTAAATTCCCGTAGCATTCACGGAATCGGCAAGATGCAAGAGCGCCGCAGCGGCGTCATCGCGGTGGATTTGGTTGATCCAACGATGCCCTCCCGCTTCCAGCAGCGCGGTGCCATCCAAAAACTTCCGCAACAGCACCGAGCGCCCAGGCCCGTAAATTCCGGCCAACCTCGCCACAACCCCTCCGGCCACGAGAGCGATTTCCTCGGCCTCCAAAAGGATGCGCCCAGTCTCACGATCCGGCACGGCTGGCGATGCCTCGGTCACCCAACCGCCATCAGCCTGGGAGTAAACCGACGTGCTTCCGGTAAAAAAAACCCGCTCCGGCTGGAAGGCGGCGAGAAGATGGGACAAACCATCGCGATAAACAGCCCTGTAGGCCTCGGGTCCACCCTTGCCTGAGCTGGCACAATGGATCACCAAACGCGGACGCAACCACTCCGAGGGTGCGGAAAATGGCTGCGAAATATCGACCGCCATCACCGGATACGGCCTCCCAGCAAGTCGCCCAGCGGATTCCTCGGAAGCACAGAGCCCGAGAACCTTCCACCCGGCCTTAAAAAATAAACCGGCTGCGGCGTCCCCTAGGAAACCACAGCCGGCGAAAACAACCTGTTTCAAGTCCTAGGACGGCGGGTTGAAATTAAAGCGGATTTTCATTTTCGCACGCTTTGCATTGTTTTTGGCTTTGCGGCGTGTGCGCTGAACGGGCGTTTCGAAAGCGCGAAGACGACGGACTTCGTCCATCAGGCCCTCTGCATCGATTTTACCTTTGAGGCGCTTGAGAGCGCGATCAATGGGTTCACCTTTTTTTACGATTATTTCCGGCATTATATTCACCTACTTTCTTGAAATTGGGATTGGAAGAGTAGCGGGCAGTTGCCGAAAGAGTCAAGCAGTGGTTTTTTACTTTAAAAGCAAGCACTTCTCAAATCAAGGTTTGCATTTCTTGTCGCCCCGCTCGCATGATGGCCAATCCCGTCCGATGTTGACAAACTTTTCGCGCACGGCACAACAGGGCACCATCTTATCGCATTCCATGAAAATCATCGCCATCTCGAATCAAAAAGGCGGAGTCGGAAAAACGACCACCAGCGTGAATCTTGCCGCAGCTCTAGCCGAAAAAAAAGCCCGCGTCCTGCTTGTGGATATCGATCCGCAGGGCAGCGCCACTAGCGTCCTTCTGGGCAAGGAGGAGGGGGCCCCAAGCATCTACTCCGCTCTCATTGGTGAAAGATCGGCCGTCGAACTCGTCCTTCCCACACGCATCAAAAACCTCTCACTCATCCCCTCCGACCTTGATCTCGCCGGAGCGGAAATCGAGGTGGCAAGGATGGATGATCACATGATGCGGTTGCGAGTCGCCTTCGAAAGCCTTCGCAAGCAGAACCTCTTTGATTACCTCCTCATGGACTGCCCACCTTCGCTTGGCATTCTGATGTCGAACGCGCTCGCGGCGGCGGACGAGATCTTTGTTCCCATCCAATGTGAGTATTACGCTTTGGAGGGCCTCGGCCTTCTCATGGAAGTCACCGAGCGCATCCGGGCCAGCGGAGCAAATCCCTCGCTCTCGATCTCCGGGTTGCTACTAACGATGTTCGATAGCCGCACCAACCTGAATCCCGCCGTTGAAAAAGAAGTCCGCAACCATTTTCAAGAGGTCGTCTATAGTACCGTTATCCCTCGCACGGTCCGCTTCGCCGAGGCCCCGAGTCACGGCCGCACGATCCTCGAGCACGATCCCAACGGCATCGGATCCGTAGCCTATCGACGCCTGGCCAAGGAATTCCTCGATCGACAGAAAAAAGGCATCACCTTCATCAACGCACCGGGACAGTAATTTTCTTTGCCCCTTTGCTCTTTCCCCTCTACAAAAAACACTGACTTTGCTTAACCCGTCTCCATTTCAACTGAAACTTTTCTGGGCGGCCATCACGGCGCTGTCGTGCCTAGCTATCGGCGCTGCCGTTTTTCTTGTCGGGTCACTGATCGTGATGGGCATTTCTTTTCTTCAGCCTTTATTGATCCCCGTTGCCGTGGCGGCGATCTTGGCCTTTCTGCTCGAGCCATTGGTGAGGTTTTTCATCCGATTGCGACTGAGTCGCCTGCTGAGCATCTTGATTGTCTACATTGCCGCGACCGGTCTCCTTGTGGGCCTGCTCGTCTACATCCTCCCACCCGCCTACAGGCAAGGCACCACACTCATTAAAAACTTTCCCCAGTATTTGCAAAAAACCGAGGCCCTATCGATCCAGACTATCAATAACCTCCAACGCTTCGCGGAAATCGAGTTTTTCCGAGAGGACCGCGCCATTCAAACGCCAAGCGACCAAGTGTCTGTGATGTTCAGCAATGCTATCAAGGATGCCGGAGCTTGGATTCAACAAAAAATCCCAGATCTGGCCATGGAGTCGGGAAAATTTCTCCAGCGCAGTGTCGGCGGCTTTCTGGGCGTTTTCGGCTTCCTCCTGAGCCTGATTCTTGTTCCCATTTTTCTGTTTTTTTTCCTCAAGGATAGTCCCTCCATTGCGGATAACTGGAGCCGCTACCTGCCCCTCCGCGCCTCTCCGCTCAAAAGTGAAATCGTCTCGCTTGTGGTCGAGATCAATTCCTACCTCATCAGTTTTTTTCGTGGTCAGCTGATCGTCAGCCTCATCGACGGCGCGATGATTGCGGTCGCCCTTCTGGCGATGGGATTGGATTTTGCGATTCTCATCGGCCTCATGGTCGGCGTACTGGGGTTAATTCCCTATCTTGGAATGATGATCTGCTATGTGCCTGCGGTGATCATTGCCGCAGCGCAGTTCGGAGACTGGACGCACCCGCTTGTGGTCACCGGTATTTTTATCCTCGCCAATAACATCGACGGCATTTTTATTGCCCCTAAAATAGTCGGTGAGTCAGTTGGCCTTCAGCCACTTACTGTTATCCTGTCTGTTCTTGCTTGGAGCTTGATTCTGGGCGGACTGCTTGGCGCGCTCCTAGCAGTTCCACTCACGGCCACGATCAAAGTTCTACTCAAACGGTACTTTTGGGACCGCCCTGCGGAACCGGCAACAACTCCCCCAGGTCAATCCGAGGCGAGAGATTTAAATTGAATAGCGGTCGGTTCCGTGTCTTTTTTAAAACGTCATTTATCTTATGAAAAAATCTTCAGCGATTGTGTTGGGTTCCGCGTTGGCCGTTTTCGTCATGGCTGCCTGCGAATCCACTGGTACTTCCAACTCTAGGGGATCAAACCGATTTGGGTATCGCGGATCTTCCAGCGCAACCCAATTTGCCAGTCCGACGCCCACGCCCGAAGGCTTCACCGATCTACCACCCGCTCCGATCGTTCAACCCACCCCCGTGGCCACTCCCGCCCCAACTCCTGCCCCCGCTGCCCCGAGGGATGTGTCCTACGGCACACCTGTCCCTGGTAAGCCTGGATTCGTGACGAGTCCGCATTCGCCCTATGCCGGCTATGTGGACGTGCGTGGGTTTCCGCCCAACACCGAGGTGAAATGCCCCTACTCGGGCAAGATCTTTCTGGTTCCCTGAGCCGTCGTGTCGCCATTCTTGGCCCAGGGCTCATTGGCGGCTCGCTCGCCTTGGCCCTAAGCCGTGTCGGTCAGCCTTGGCAAGTGAGCGTTTGGGCCCGCCGCGAGGAAGCCGCGCTGGAAGCCGCCGCGCTCTTGCCCCGCTGCCATGTCTCTTGCGATTTGGCCTCTGTGCTCGCTGATTGCGACATCGCCGTTCTTTGTATGTCGCCACAGGCGATTCAGCACTGCGGTGAAGATTTAAAAACCCATCTGCCCGCATCGGCCACGATCACCGACGCAGGGAGCGTGAAGGCGAATATTGTGGAAACCTTGGAGATCACGTTCGGCGGTCGCTTCATTGGCGCGCATCCGATGGCGGGATCCGATCAAAGCGGCATCCAGGCGGCCCGCGCGGATCTCTTCGAAGGGGCCACCTGCATCCTCACTCCGACTCCCCAATCCGAAGCCAAGGCCCTTGAGATCACAAAGGCGCTCTGGACAGCCACAGGCTGCAAACTTCGGGAAATGAGTCCGCAAAATCACGATCGCGCCGTCGGCCGTATCAGCCACCTACCACATGCGGCGGCCTCCTGCCTCGTCCACGCGGCCCTAGCACAGGATCCCACGTTGGCTGATCTCGCAGGGCCGGGATACCGTGATTCCACGCGGGTTGCCGGCGGCCCGGAAGGAATGTGGACCGAAATCCTCTTCGACAATCGACTCGAGGTTATGAAGGGAATCCGCGACTTGCAAAACACGCTCGAGACATTGAAGCTCGCCCTCGAGCGAGGAGAGAGACAGGGAGTTGAGGCCATTTTGGCGGATGCCCGAAAACTCCGCTCCAATCACCCGATTACGAAATGATGGCATCCAAGGAAAAACACACACTCAAATCTCGCAAGGCGGCCCGCATAGAAACCGAGATCACCGTCCCGCCGGACAAGAGCATCTCGCACAGAGCGGTTCTTTTGGCCTCGCTCTCGAATGGCGCCTGTACAATCACCAATTTTTTGGAGGGAGAGGACTGCCAAAGTACCGCGAAAGCGATGCGCCAACTCGGCATTTTCATCGAGTCTCCGGAACCCGGCACACTCGTAGTGGTGGGCAACTCCGGCCGATTTACGAAAGCCTTCGGCGATATCGATTGCGGCAACTCCGGAACAACGATGCGTCTCATGGCGGGCATCCTGTCCGCACAAGGATTTCGCTCCCGGATGATCGGCGACGACTCCCTATCGAAGCGCCCGATGCAACGGGTGATCGATCCCCTGCGCGAGATGGGCGCGGAGCTTTCCGCCGAGGGCACGAAGTCGTGTCCGCCGCTCTGCATCGAGGGCGACAGGGAGCTTCACGGCATCACCTACCGCCTTCCCGTAGCCAGCGCCCAAGTGAAAAGCGCCGTGCTTCTCGCAGGGCTTTTTGCCAAGGGCACTACCACCGTGATCGAAAACGTCCGCTCCCGTGACCACACCGAGCGGATGTTCGAGTTTTTCCTCATCAAAACAAAACGGGAGGAAATCTGGGAAAATCCCAACTCTCCAAAAAACCGACGCCTCTTGGAAGTCCGCACCACCATTGAGGGAGGCCAAATTCCCGAGTCGAGAGACTTCGCGGTTCCAGGCGATATTTCCAGCGCCGCATTCTGGCTCGTCGCCTCGGCGGCCCAACCCGGATCCCGCTTGCTGGTAAAGGATGTGGGACTCAACCCCACTCGCACTGGTATCATTGACGTCCTCATCCGGATGGGTGCGCGCATTCGTGAGGTCATCGAAACCTCTCTTCACGGTGAACCCATCGGGAATATTGACATCAAGGGCACCACTCTCCAAGCGACCACGATTTGCGGGGCCGAAATCCCGAACGTGATCGATGAAATTCCCGTGATCGCCGTTGCCGCCGCGCTGGCGAATGGCACCACAATCATCCGCGATGCGGCAGAACTTCGAGTCAAGGAGACCGACCGCATCGCCGCCGTGGCTTCCAATCTTCGTGCAATGGGTGTGACCGTGGAGGAATTTCCAGATGGTATGGCCATCACGGGCGGCTCGCCGCTCAAGGGCGCCAAACTTCCTTGCCACGGCGATCACCGCATCGCCATGGCCTTCGCTGTCGCGGGTCTCTTTGCAGAGGGAGATACAATCATCGAAGATACCGCTTGCGTGAATACCTCCTACCCCGGCTTCGCTGAAGCACTCCGCCACATCCAAAAAGGTGGCCACATCAAGGGAAGCACACCTGTTCTCAGCGGATTCAAAACACCCACACCATGACCATTATCGCCATCGACGGACCGGCCGCATCTGGAAAAAGCAGCGTCGCCAAGCGGCTCGCCCGACGCATCGGATTCTTCTACGTGAATTCGGGCTCGATGTATCGCGCTGTCACATGGGAATTGCTTCGACAGGGCATTGACCCCTCCAATCCAGAAAGCGTGCAATCTTCCATCGCATCGATGGATCTGGGTTGCGGATTCAACGCCGAAGGCGAATCCTTCATTCGCATCAACGCTCAAATCCCGGATGCCGAATTAAAAGAAAGCGGAGTCAACAACTCGGTCTCCACTGTCTCCGCGATTCCCGCCGTCCGCCACCTCATTGTGGCACGCCTGCGTGCCCTCGTGAACGAGCACAATGTGGTGATGGAGGGTCGCGATATCGGATCCGCTGTTTTTCCCGATGCCCCGCATAAATTCTATCTCGATGCGACACCCGAGATTCGCCGCCTCCGACGGGCCGCTGAAGGCCTGACGGACAGCATCGACTTGCGGGACAAGCAGGATTCCAGCCGCGCCGAGGCCCCACTGCAAATTGCCGAGGGGGCCTGTGTGGTGGATACCTCCCACCTCACTCTGGATGGCGTTGTGGAAAAAATCTTCCAACTCCTGACCGACGCAGGCCTCACTCCCCGATGACAATTGTTTACAATATTTTTTACAACCTAGCGAAACTGCTCGCCCGCATGTTTTTTTCCATGCGGGTGGCACATCCCGAACGCATGGTGGAATCCGGCCCGCTCATCATCGCCGTCAACCACTCAAGCTTCTTCGATCCCCCACTGGCGGGCATCTGTAGCCGCCGCGGCGTTTACTATCTAGCCCGCAACACACTTCTTAAATGGCCTTTCTTCGGCCCGCTTTTTCCTGCCATGAACGTCATTCCCGTCGAGCGCGATGGCAACGACATGACCGCGTTGCGTGAAGTCATCAAAAAAGTGAAGGCTGGCAATGGGATCGTCCTTTTTCCAGAGGGAACCCGCTCGAAGGACGGCCACTTGCAACCGGCCCGCGCCGGCATCGGTCTGGTGATTGCAAAAACCGGCGCTCCTGTCCTGCCAATGCGAATTTTCGGAGCCTACGATGCCTTTCCAAAAAATGCCAAACGCCTCCATCTTTCTGAAATCACCGTCGTGATCGGTGAGCCGATTCACTTCACCCCAGAGGAAATTTCGAACCCTTCGCGTGAAACATACCAAAACCTGAGCGACCGGGTGATGAATGCCATAGCCGACCTCCAGATCCCATGATTTCCACCGAACGCACCTGCGCTCCACTCCCCTACCTCGCCCTCGCGACCCTTTTGCTCTATGTGCTTCTCTCGGCTGCCCCCTATATTCTTCCGCCGGCGAAGCTCTCCGTGAAAGTGATTGCCCCGCAGACCTCACCTGTAGGGAATTGATTGAATCGCCATGCACTCCGTATAAATTGGAATCATGTTCAAAGAACACGACTTCAATTACGCGATGGAAAATACGCGCGTCGTGGTAAGCCCGCAAAGCGCCATTGAGACATTCGGAGCCACCCGCTTCAGCTTCACACTGCTTACCGAGCCGTTGGATGAAGTGAACTGCGTGCGAGTTCGTTCCGGAATGATCGAGGCGGAACGCCCCCGCATTCTTTCCCCCTCGCATTTCAGAAAGTTGCTCTTGGATGGATTCGGTGAAGAAGCCCGAGACTATGCCGATTGGCTGGAATCCAACGCTTCCGTTGCCCGCATCCTTCGCTACGGATTCCAATTTAAAAAAACCGACCTTTCCGAAAAAGTCCTGCATGAGTCAATGGAGTCGGCCACCGATCGTCTCGAAGATGAGATCCGTGGACTCGCAGACCCCTTCGGCGCCCTCATCGCAGGAGTGGACGACGCTTGGGAGGTTTGCCTGCTCAAATTTTCGATGGAAATGATCCAACGTTCCGCCGGTGGCAACGTCGCGGAGTGGACAAGACGTGGCCTAGTTTGATTTACGTATTTTCATTCTCCCTCGGCAAAGGGTAGATTTCACAAGCATTTTATGATTTTCAAAGCTCTCACTATTCTTCTGCTCGTCGCCGCCGTTTTAGGCGGGAGTGCCTACTTTGTCTACGACCTCTACTACAAAGATAAAAAACTGGATCTCATCGAGCAGACAGCACCTCCCACGCCGGTTCCCAGCCCGACTCCAGATCCGAGCGTAGCAGCTTGGGATGCGCTTAAGCCCACCGCTGCAAAGGACACGATTGAAGCACGCGAAAGCGTAAAAGCCTTCATCACGGCCTACCCAGAATCCGTCTGCATCCCAGAGGCCAGCGCCGCACTGGGCCGGATGAATCTCGTTCTTTTCCGCGATACCGCCGCGACGCCCGCCAACACCGTCTACACCGTCAAAAAAGGAGACTCCTTGGCCAAAATCGCGTCTGTGACAAAAAACAACGTCGAGCAGATTCATTGGGCCAATCAACTCTCGAGCATCAATCTCCAGATCGGCCAACAGCTCCTCATCCCCTCACTTAACACCTCCGCCATATTGAACCGCGAAAAGTCGACCCTCATCGTTTTCAACCATGGTGAATTTTTTAAGGAATATCCGATCGTTTCCCTCACCCTCACCGGCGGGGCATCGAAGGGGGAATTCGAGACCAAGGTCGCTGACCGTGTTGCCCGCAAAGGTGAGACCCGTGTTGCTTTCGGAGCCAAAGACTACGCTGAAACCGTGCGTTTCGTTTTACTGAGTCCCGGCAGCGTGTCTATTCATCCTGCCCCCACGCCAGCGGCGGATGGCACGATCCCGCCCAACCCACCTGGCATCGTACTGAACCTAGCCGACTTTAACGACATCTTCGCCCTCCTTAAAACAGGCACGCCAGTCACCATCAAATAATCCGCCCATGAGCAAGACCACCTTGGACTTTGAGAAACCCATCATCGAACTCGAACAAAAGCTCCACGAGCTGAAAAAGCAGTCCGAAGACCGCCACATCGATCTTTCAGGCGAAATCGCCTTGATGCAAAAAAAGATCGAAGCCACCCGCAACAATATCTACGGCAACCTCAGCGCTTGGCAGCGTGTCCAAATCTCCCGCCACATCGAGCGTCCGTTTTTTCTCGATTACGTGCGCATGGCTTGCACCGATTTTGTGGAACTCAAGGGCGACCGCCTCTTCGGCGACGACCCCTCGATGCCTGGCGGTCTCGCTACGATCGATGGCATTCGTTGCGTGATCATCGGGCAGCAAAAGGGCCGTGATACCAAAGAAAACCTCTACCGCAACTTTGGAAGCCCACATCCGGAGGGCTACCGCAAGGCCCTTCGTCTCATGCGTCTCGCCGAGAAGTTCGGCTTCCCTTTTGTCGCCCTCATCGACACCCCCGGGGCCTATCCCGGCATCGGTGCGGAAGAACGCCACATCGCCGAAGCCATCGCCGTCAATATTCGCGATATGATGGTGCTTCGAACACCCATTGTCTCGATCGTTATCGGTGAAGGTGGTTCCGGTGGAGCCTTGGGCATCGGCGTGGCCGACCGCGTTCTCATGCTCGAAAATGCCTACTACTCGGTGATCAGCCCCGAGGGATGCGCGGCCATTCTTTGGAAGCATCGCAAGCATGCCGCTGAAGCCGCTGCAGCACTCAAACTCTCCGCACCCGATCTCATGGCGATGGGACTCGTGGACGGCGTAATCCCTGAGCCACTCGGGGGCGCCCACTGCGATCCCGAAGCCGCCGCGACTAATTTAAAAACTTCCGTGACTCAGGAATTAAAGACCCTCATGAAGGTTCCAATCGATCAACTCCTCGCTGCGCGCTATGAAAAATTCCGCGCGATGGGAGTCTTCGAAGAGTGACGCGTCTGGTTTTTTCAAGATGAGAATCATCGACCGCTACGTGGCCTCGGGCGTCCTGCTCACGGCAGTGATTGGCGTGTTGATCCTCAGCCTCGTGCTGGTTTTGGGGAATATTTTTAAAGAACTCCTCAACGTTCTCATCAACAACCCCGATGTCCCGATTGTCACCGTGTTGGCCTTCATGGCCTTGGTGTTGCCGTTTTCACTCACCTTCACCATCCCTTGGGGCTTTCTCACCGCCATCCTACTCTTCTTTGGAAGAATGTCCGCGGACAGCGAGCTGATCGCTTTGAAATCGAATGGCGTGAGTATTCCCAGGATCTGCATGCCTGTCTTTGTGATCGCGACCGCCCTCTCCATGGTGTGCTTTTGGATCAATGCGGATGTGGCTCCGCGGGCCGAGCAGGCCATGACACGCGCTGTTGTGGATATCGCAACCAATAATCCCATATCCCTCTTCCGCGCGGACGAGGTCGTGGATCAGTTTCCCGACCGACGGGTTTATGTGGGCGGCAAGGATGGCAACCAACTCAAAAACATCCTCGTTTTTGAAATGAACGATGACCAATACCCCACAAAAATGGTCTTTGCGCGCGAAGGGATTCTCACTCCGGATATCGAAAATTCCCGACTTTTGCTGCGGCTTTTCGATGCCCGCTTCGAGCAACGGGATTCCGAAAATCCTCAGGATCTCTCGAAAATCCAACAGGGCATCGTGATGAAGGAAGGCGTTTTTCCACTCCAACTCGACAAGTTTTTGAAAAATGCGCAGTCCAAGAATCGTCGCCTCAGTTCCTACACGCTCCCAGAACTCTTTGAAATGCTGTCGCAAACCGAGGGAAAAAAACGGCTCGAAACACTGGTGGAATTCAACAAACGCTTTTCGATTGCCCTCTCGTGCATGGCGTTTGCGCTCATCGCCATTCCTCTTGGCGTGACGACCCACCGCAAGGAAACATCCGTCGGCTTCGGCCTCAGCATCGTGGTCGCATTCAGCTATTTTTTCTTTTTCATCATGGCCGACACGTTCCGGGGAAATGCCGCGGCCTTCCCCCAGTTCCTCATTTGGATTCCAAACCTCCTCTTCTTCACGCTGGGAAGCTGGTTGTTCGTCCGACTTGCTAAACGCTGATATGGCTCAAAAAATCCGCATTCTTCCTAGGTTGGCTTTTATTTTTGGCGCGCTCCTTCTCATGGCATTCGGGGTTTTTCTAGCTTCTATCCAATCCTGGCGCGCAGAAAAAATGAGCGATCTCACCGAGGGATCCCAACTGGCCTCACTGCCTTCCGGCCCCGTGGAATACATCCGGCGTGGCGATGGCCCGACCGTTCTGGTTTTTCATGATGCCGGAGGCGGCTACGATGCCGGTTCCCATCTGGGAGGTTTTCTTGAGATGGAGGGATTTGAGGTCATTGCCATCTCACGCCCCGGATACTTGCGCACCCCCCTCTCCATGGGCGATACACCGAGGAAGCAAGCCGAGGTCGCCGCTGCCCTTCTCGACAGCCTCGCGATCCCCGTTGTGGCTGTTGTCAGCGAAGGATTCGGAGCCGCTGTGGCGAGCGAATTTGCGCATCTCTTTCCCCAACGCACCACCGCTCTCGTCTTGGTGTCCGCTGTCACAGCCCCACTAAACGCGCCCCCCCTCGGTTCCCCCACCGACTACGCCACCATGCGCTTTTCCCAACGTCCCCTTGCAGACTCGCTCGGCCTCTCATTCGACTTCACCACCATTGGCACTCCAGAAGAAAAGTCCACTTGGGTGACATCGATACTGGATGACCCCTCCCAGTCCGAGTATTTCGAAAGTTTGCTCGATACCCTCATACCCACAAGCCCCCGTGCCAAGGGTCTGCAGAACGACCTTCTCCAAGCTCCCACAATATCCCTCGACCACCTGAAGGAAATCCAAACGCCCACCCTTATCGTCCATGGTCAAAAAAATAAGCTCGTTCCTTTCGCGCAGGCCGAAGCCGCCGCATCGCTCATAAACCACGCCCTCTTCCTCCCCCTACCCGATGCCGGACACATCATCTTCCTCGGCAATGCCGCGCGGGGAGCCCAAGCACGGATCACCGAATTTTTGCAAAACCACATCCCCTCGAACTCGCCCTCGTCGAGATAATCCATGTTAAACAAAACGCACCTCACCCAACTCCCAGGAGGGCTCCGGGTCGCCACTTGCGAAATGCCGTATGCGCAGACCGCCGCAATGGGGATCTGGGCGTCTGTAGGCGGTCGCCATGAGCCCGCGAAGCTCACAGGAATTTCTCATTTCATCGAACACATGCTTTTCAAAGGAACGCCGAAGCGTTCCGCCCGTCGGATCATGCAGGATATCGAGGGCGTCGGTGGCGACATGAATGCTTTTACCGCCGAGGAACGTACCTGCTACTACGCCACGACCGCTTCGGAGTATTTCCCCCGCGTGTGCGATGTCCTCTGCGACATTTACATGAACCCCCTGTTTTCAAAACGGGAGATCGACCGCGAGCGGGGCGTCATCGCCGAGGAAATTCTCATGTATCAGGATGAGCCCTCCTCCTACGTCCACGAACTCATGGAGCAGACCCACTGGGAAGGCCATCCC
>CAIWSO010000324.1 GCA_903915315.1 uncultured Spartobacteria bacterium
ACAAATGGGCAAGCCATGCCCTTCACTTGGGAACCGTTTAGATGGATTCCCTAAGCTTAACCTTTGGGCAGACGCCGGCTTTCTGTATCTCGCGCCTTCGGTTCTAACTAAAATCCCGTAGCGGTTTTAATTTTCAGCGACGGGCCGGAGCACGACCTTGCGGAGATTGAAGGCTTTCCATGCGCTCGGATCGGGGCGGATGGTGAGATTCCATTCGCCGTTTCCGGCGATGCGGATTTGGCCCAAGTTTTGCAACTCGAACTTTTTGTAGTCTCCTGTAGCAGCAAGGTTGGCGGCGAGGGTTTCCAACTTGTCTTGCTCGGCGGATTTTTCTTTTTTGATGCCAGAAACATCGACACTCAAAATCGGAGCCGCTGCGCCGAGTTCAACAATGGTCTTGGCGGTTTCGAGTCCGGAGACTTCGGCCAAAACCTCGTAATGGCCGGGCTTGAGTCCACTGAAGGACCAACTCACGGGTGCTTCGGGGTTATTCCAACTGCTGATTTCGGCGCCCTCTTTGCTTTGTTGGAGGCTAGGTGCAGAACCTTTTTTGGGAATGCCGAAGTCGACGAGAGATGCAGGCAGCACGATCGAGCCATCGGCAGCGGGCTTGATGAAAAGCGCCACAACCTTGGGCTTGCCGGCGATTTCCATTTTGATCACCGAGGCGTTGGCATCGGGAGCCTTTGGGGGGAGTTCAACGACGACACCGTTGGCTGTTTTTTCGAATTTCAATTTCGCTCCGCCAACGAGCATTTGGGCCGATTTGACTTGGCTCTCCAATCCAGGGAGGAGGAGTTTGCCTTCAGCAGGCCATTCGAAGACATGAAGGTAGAGCGTGGTGCCACCTTTAGACTTCTTCGTAGTGCAACGCCCCCATGGGAGCTTCGCAAAAGGACTGGCCCCGGTGCCATAGATCGATTCACCGTTGGCATCCATCCATTTTCCGATCTCCTGCAAACGCTCGACGCTGGCTTGCGGGATGAGGCCTTCGCCGGTCGGGCCGACATTGAGCAGGTAGTTGCCGCCCTTGCTGGCAATATCGATGAGATTTTGAAGGAGAACCTTGGTGGATTTCCAATTCTCATCGTCGCTCTTGTATCCCCAAGTGTGGTTGATCGTCATGCAGGCTTCCCAGTCGGTGTCACCGAGGCCGGTGGCGGGGATGTGCTGCTCGGGGGTCTCCGTGTCTCCAGCATAGGGCTCACGCTTGCCGGATTTGAGGGCCTCCATGTCAACAACGCCGCAGGGTGCTACCTTGAGAAGGCGGTTGTTGTGGATGATGCCAGGCTTGAGCTTGAGCTGTTCGATGATCTTCGCCGCGCGCTCCTCGTTCATGGCCGCTGGGGTGTCCCACCACAGGATCAAGGGAGAGTCGCCGTAGTTCGTGAGAAGTTCGCGCACCTGCGGGACGGCGACCTGTTCCACATATTCATCCATCGTGCGTTTGTTGTTGGGATCCTGCGAACAGGCGCCACCATTGTTCCAGTCCATAGCCTGGGAGTAATAGAAACCAAGCTTGATGCCGTGTTTTTTGCAGGCTTCGGCCAGGGGCTTGAGAAGGTCTTTTTTGTAAGGCGTGGAGCCGATGTTCCAATCGTTCACGGCCGATGGCCAGAGGGCGAAGCCATCGTGGTGCTTCGCGGTGATGACGATGTATTTCATGCCAGCC
>CAIWSO010000325.1 GCA_903915315.1 uncultured Spartobacteria bacterium
CTCGGTGCTTGGAATGTGAAATCCCCCGACTTTGTAGCACAGGATAGGATTGTTTTTGAAGACACTGCCCGGCGCTATGAACCGGGAGTGCTCAACATAGCGGGGATGTATGGAATGAAGGCCAGCCTGGAAATGCTTTTAGAAATCGGGATCGATCGTGTGCAGTCATCCATCCTCGATTGCAGGGATTATTTAGAATCCCGCCTGAGTGAAATGGGTTTTGAATTTCTGTCTCCCTGCGCTCCTGATCCGCTGCGTTCGGGCATTCTTACTGCTAGACATCCAGGGAAGGATGGGGCGCGCTTATTTGCAGCACTGGAGGCGGCGAATATCACAGCGTCACTTCGCTCCAACCGCTCCGGGGAAAAGTGGCTTCGATTCAGTCCCCATTTTTACAACACCAGATCCGAAATGGATCGCGTTGTGGATGTGCTCGCCGGAGAAATCAGGGCTTGAGACGCGTTAAGATGCTCGAAGATTACGCGAGGCTAGCGTTAGGGATGTCCGCATCGAGCCAACCCGATATGGCTGCGCCGATTTCGGCGGGCATTTCCATGGGGGCGAAAGCCCCTGCCTCGGGAAGGGTGTGAATGCTGGCATTGGGAAGTTTCCGGCAAAGCTCGGAACCCTCAGTGCGATCGAATCCCTTTGCCGCCTCTGGCCAAAGAATATGGACGGGAGCGGTCACATTGCCCAGACGGTCTTCGACATGGAATCGGCGTCGGTTCCGCAAAAATCCCAAGATCGCATGTTCCGCCCCATACTGCTGGGCGCAAGTGGCAAGGATGCTGATGGTTTCCTCGGTCACATTTTCGGGTTTCGAAAAGCCTAGGCGGGTGAGCCAGTTTTTGATGAACGGGGCGCGTGAGATATGGTTGCGATAGAGGAAGCGTTTCAATAAGGGGAGGCCTTTGGACATTCCCATAGCGCTACGTTGCTCGGAGGAGCGCAATGTCGTCGGCATAAATAAAACCAAACGCGCAACGAGTTCAGGATGTCGGGATGCAAGGAGAAGCGCGATTTGGCAAGTGAGTCCACTAGCGATGAGAGCGACAGGACGATTTGTGGCAACCTGTCGCAGCAACTCCGCGATGCTGTCGGCAATATCACTGGCATCCATCGCTGGGGATGGGCGCTCGGATTCGCCGAAACCGATCAGATCGGGCGCAATGACCTCGCGGCCCATGGCGAAGTGGCAGTAAACCTTGGACCACTCGTAAGAGGAGGCTCCAAGGAAATAGCCGTGAAGGAAAAGGAGAGGCTCACCGGATCCGCAGATGTGGTAAACGATCTGGCCCTTGGAGGTCTGTGCCACGCGTGTGGCAAAAATGGTGGGCGAGATGGAGTCCGGTATCGGCTCTCTACGAGAACGCCGCGTGCCGCGACTCACGGCAAGAGCTACAGCCCCCAACAAACCAACTCCAATACCCAAACCGAGTATGGGGTTTTTCTTCCAGTGTGGGAGCATGTCTGGAGGAATGAATCAATCTTAGGCGCTCTTTGAGAGAAGCGCCCAGATTAAAGTGTATTACCAGCTGGACTTGGTGACGCCTGGGATCATTCCATTCGATGCCAACTCGCGGAATGTGATACGCGAAATTTGGAAGCGGCGAAGGAATGCGCGGCGACGGCCGGTGATACGGCAGCGGTTCACAAGACGGGTCGGGCTTGCGTCGCGAGGAAGTTGCGCGAGGGAAGCATAGTCTTTCTTTGCTTTCAACTCAGCGCGAAGTGCTGCGTATTTTTCAACTGTTTTCTGTTTGCGCTTGTTGCGCTCGAGCCATGCTGTTTTTGCCATAGGAAGGGGTGAAAATACAAGGAACGTTGGAACAAGCAAGTCTTTTGCTGATTTAATTATCGAGGGAATTTTTTTGGTCTGTTCTGGCAAGGAGATCCAAAAATCTTTTGCCGGAATCCGTGAGACGTGGCCCACCCTTGGATCCACCGATAATCCCGCGCGTGGTATGATTGTAAGCGAATGGGGTTTCCCGAATCCATGCGATCTCTGGGGTGGAAGCGGCCTTGGGTGAAGCTGTCGCGCACATGGGAGTGCCATAGCGGTTGAATGCAATCGTCCATGCCGGGGGCGAGGCCTCCTCTCCATTGGGGGCTAGCCAGGGATAGGAACGAAGGATCGAAAGGGAGGATGTGGAGGGAATCGTGATTTTGTAAAAGGCATCCTGTCCGCGAATGTAGTTACTGAATTGAAAGGTGGGGTTTCTTGCGCACTCGAGTAGAACCTTGGCGGGATCGATCCCGGACAAATTGTATCCGTGGTAAGGCCCGTGTTTGTTGGGCGTCCCGCTGAAGTAACGCTTATACCAAGATTCAAAATCCGTGTTTAACAAGAGCGCGATTTCGAAGTGCAGGTGCGCTCGCTCGCAATTGATGCCAGCGCCGGTGAATCCCATGCGGCCGATCACTTCGCCCTGAGCGACCTTTTGGCTGGTCTCGACGGAGATCGTTGATAGATGGGCGTAGAGCGTGTATACAGGGCTGCCTTCGATGTCGTGCTCGATCACGATGTAGCGCCCGTAGTTGGAACCGCCTGCCTCATGGCTCACGTGGGCGATCTTTCCGGCAGCCGAGGCTCGGATGTCATCGAGCGGCTTGCCACTGCCGTCTCGCCGCATCGGTGCGATATCGATGCCTTCGTGGAGTTGCAGATAGATGACGTCTTCCCCCTGGCGCTGCGGTCCTCTCACGTAGCCGAAGGATCCGCCTTCCCAAACCTTCGTGGAGACGCCCTCGAAATTGCGATCCACATACATGTAAAAATCCTGCGGCCTGTCTTCAAGGAGGGCGCGGTTATCTGTCGGAAAATCAAACATCGCGGCTTGGCTGGCGAACGCCATTGCGAGCAGGAGAAAAAACAGGCGAGCGATCACTGGGCTGTTTCTTTTTTTGGGGCAGGTGATTTTTTCCCGAATTCAGACTCTTTTCCGATAACGGGGAATTTCTTTTGCAGGCGTGCGATTTCCTCTGGCAGGAAGCCGCCTGGAACAAAGAAAATGCCGTCATTGTTGCCGGGTTGCACCATGATCGCGGAGGCGATGCGGCCATTGATAAGCACAACGGCGATGCGGCCCTTTTCCTCTTGGGTAAACTGGTAGAGCTTGTTCATGCCGTGATCATCGAGTCGGAAGTAAGCGCCGATCATCCCGTCATTTCCCGGGAAGGCGTAAAATGACTTAATGTCCCGCTCGCTCAATACGGGCACTTTTTGGATGAAGATCTTTTGCTTAGGGTTGGTAAGTTCAACCTCGGTGACGAAGGATTCGCCAACGGCCTTGTCGCCCTGGGCGTGAAGACGGATCGTGACTTCGGGGGCTTTTTTAGAGCCAGCGAGAAGGTGACTCTGAAAAAGCATCAAGCCAGTGCAGATGAGAAAAACAAATCGGGTCATGGTTCGGCCAATCTAAAGGAATTTACGGACGCCGGATGAGTCCGGCGACGGAACACGCATTCTAGGTCAGTTGATAGGAATTGCAACTATGCGGACCTGCGGTTAGCAATCTTAGGCATGAAATACCTTTTCGTCGCCGCCTTCGTTCTGGTGTCGCTTTTGGATGTTGCCGCCCGATCGCCTGATGTTCAGGGGGCCGCTTCGCCGCTCGCGAGCGAGACGCCCGATGAATCAAGTCCCTTCTTTTTGACCCGCATCTTTGACACTGGCATTTTCCGCAGGGTCGAGTCCCCATCGAAAGGATACCCCCGTGTGCCGCAGCGGGAATATGATTCCATTTTTGGGAAGGTGTCCCATTTTTTCACGGACATGTTTGGCAATGTGAAGATGGGGACGAGTGAAGCACAGGTTAAGAATGCCACTTTAAAACTCGATCCGGAAAGCCCAGTCCTCAAGGACAATCGGGAAATCGAGGTCACCTACACGATTCGCAATAATTCCAAATCCCTCACAAGGTTGGAATTTCCGACCACGCAAAGGATTGAGATACTGACCTACAATTCCTCTGGCGCCATCGTGGATCGTTGGTCCGATGACCGAGCTTTCAAGGCTGAAGAGGGAGTTGTAGTGCTGAATCCCGCCGAGCGCATCGAGTTTAAGGAAAAAATTTCAACCCGTGACATGCGGTCCGGCGAGACCTACAAAACCGAGGCCTCCTTGATATCGCACCCCGGATTTGTTGTTGATCGAACCGTGACTCCGCGCTGAGGGATGCGTGGGCAAGGAATCATTCTCGCTTTTCTCGCTTTGGCATGGCCCGCCGTAGCGATTGCCCAAGTGCAGGAAAAAAAATTGATGGATCGCATCAACTCCCCTGATCGCAATCAGGCGAGCCAGTTTCAGAATAAGAATTTTGGATCGACAGGCTCCTCGTGGGTGAAGTCGGCCTCCATGGCGAGCAACAGCTACCAAGGAGTGAAGGAAGCGCGAATCAAGGGGTATTCGGATGTGAGATCTTTTCTAGGAGTCAAGAACCCCTGGCTAGGAAAGAAGGTGTTTAGCACCGGTTCTTCGACCTATCAGTCTCTCGGTGGGCTTGCCGATAAAGATGCGACTTATCGAGTCAAGGACGCCAAGACGGGTTCCTTTTCTCAAGCCGCCAAGACGGCGTCCACGCCTTCCTTGGCGGTGCCAACGCGGGCTTTTACGCTCAGGGGGGCGGCTCAGGGGGCGCTCGATCAAGATTCCAGCAAGCTCCACAAGGAAATGACCATTGACGAAGTCCGTGAGTTGTTAAACAAATCCCGCTAAAATCCCTTTCATGTCAGATATTTCATTTTTAACGCGCGGATGCGCGAAAGTTATCAGCGAAGAGGAACTCGCCGCCAAGCTTCAGCTCGGACGTCCGCTTCGGGTCAAGCTTGGGGTCGATCCGACGGCTCCCGACATCCATCTCGGCCATAGTATCGCTCTTTCCAAGTTGCGCGATTTTCAGGATCAGGGGCATGAGGCCATTTTGATCATTGGTGACTTCACCGCTATGATCGGGGATCCGAGCGGTCGCTCGGTCACACGGCCCCAACTCACGCATGACCAGGTTTTGGCTAACGCGAAGAGTTTTCAGGAACAGGCTTTCAAAATCCTTGATCGCAGTCGGGCGCGTATCGTTTTCAATGGCGAGTGGTTTGAGGGAATGAGTTTCGAGGAGGTCATCAAGCTCAACAGTCGTGTGACCCTCCAGCAAATGCTCGTTCGCGAGGATTTTCGGTCCCGTTTGGATAAGGGCCAACCGATTCGCGCCCACGAAATCCAATACCCCATCATGCAGGGTTGGGATTCCGTGATGGTGAAAGCGGATGTCGAGCTTGGTGGAACGGACCAACTTTTCAACATCATGGTCGGTCGCGATCTCCAGCGCGAAGAGGGGTTGCCGCAGCAGGTCGCCATGGTGGTGCCTATCCTTGAGGGCCTCGATGGCCATCAGAAGATGAGCAAGAGTCTTGGAAACTACGTTGCCCTCACTGATGTCCCTGCGACGATGTTTGGAAAAATCATGAGCATCAGTGATGAGCTCATGGTGCGGTATTACGATGTCCTCCTCCACGAATCCATTCCCGCTGGGATGCATCCGATGGAGGCCAAGAAAAGCCTTGCTCGCCGCATCACAGCTCGTTTTCACAGCGAGGAATTGGCGCAAGCGGCGCTGGAGGATTTCAATACCCGCTTCAGTTCCAAAGATCTTGAGTCAGCTGACCTGCCGGTATTCGTGCCGACTGGGGCGAGAGACTTCATTTCTATCGTAGTGGAGGCCTTGGCTGTGTGTTTTCAGACGACGCGCTCCCGTTCCGATGCCCGTCGTCTCATTGAGGGCGGTAGCGTCCAATGGTGTGGTGCCAAAGTGGCCGATCCGAAGTCCTCCTTGCCTGCGGGAGAGGCGGGAATTCTCAAGTTGGATAAAACTAGAGCAGTTCGAGTCGGCACATGATCCGTCATGCACCCTGTTTTTTATCGACGGAAATTGACCCCCAACTTCGGTATTGGGCGGGGTTTATTTTACAGGCTGCTCAAATGGGGTCTTATTGTTTTTATTGGATGGGCGCTCGTCTCGTTCTTGCGCTCCCAATTCGCTCAAGCAGATGCCCAACGCTATTCCGATCTGGCGGCGAAGCAACTCGCGGCTAACAAATCAGAAGAGGCGCGGGCTAGCGTCGTTTTAGCGCTGGGGGCCTATCCGGAGCACGTTGATGCCGCGCGTTTGCTGGCGCGGATGCTCGATGCGGAGGGGGATGCGCGCTCGACTTACTATCACCAAATTGTCACGAAATCGAGCCGAGCTTCGATAGAGGACTTTAAGAATCTCGCCAAAGCCCTCGTCAAATACGGGGACTATATTGGAGCGCAAGTGGTTGCCGAGCGCGTGGCCGATCGATGGAAAGAGCCCGCCTACCCTCATCTGATTAAGGCCGACTCTTTCGCAAGGCAGGGTGACGCCTCCGCTCAAGAAAAGGAACTTCGCTTGGCATTGGAGGTGCATGAAAACCAAGCCACACTTTCTGCGCTGCTCCAATACTTGATGAGCCAGCCCGACTTGATGCCGATGCGTGCCCCTGAAATAGGGAGGCTCCTGCAAAAAATGGCCAAATTTAACGATGCGCAGGGTTTGGATGCGCTACGATTGGGGCTTGTTACCCCTGGACTTGTTAAAAATGAGCGCATGAAGTGGATTGAGCAGTATCGCTCCCATCCCGCTGCCACGTCAGAGTCTCTTCTCTTGGCCGATGAAATCCAGACTCAGATGGATCCCTCGGTCCGCGAAGGATTGATTCAAGCCCAAGTGAAGCGTGTTTTGGGTCTCCGCTTGGATCAAAGGGAACCCGTTATTCGCTGGATGCTCAAAAATGACCGACCTGAGGCGGCGTTGGCGATTTTGACGCTGCCAGAGGCGCTCCAATCCCGAGAGGTATTTTTACTTTGGATCGAGGCGGCATCTCGAAGCCAGCGTTGGAGCGAAATCGATGCCGCTCTCCGAAATCCAGCGAACCCGCTTCCCTCCTGTGACTCACTGCCTTTCCTAGCCCAATCCTTGAAGATGCGTGGGGATGCGCTCAATGGGGACGCCATTTATCGGAAGGCTATTGCGCTCCACAAGTCCCAACCTGAGTCGACGGGCGAGATATTTAGACACCTCATCCTTGCGGGGGAACGGGGCCTTTTCCTCGAAAATCTGGATGTCCTTTTTGAGGATCCCGCATGGGCGCTCGGAAATTTCAAAGCCATTACTTCGATTTTGAGAAGCCAACGAGATTCACAGTATTTGTTGGAATTTTTGGAAGGCGCCCTCAAAAGCCCGCTGTTAAAAAATGACGTTGCCGTTTTGGACTTGATTGCATCCACAAAGCTGGCCCTCAAGTTGCCGGTATCTCTTGCGGAACTCGAGTTCAGGGCGAATCAACAGCCTCATGATATTCGTTGCAGAATGACCTATGCGCTGGGCTTGCTTTGCGAAGGACGCAAGGCCAAGGCGATCTTTGAACTCGAAAATGGGGATCACCGCGTCAACACCTCGAATTTGGATCCTTGGCAAAAAGCGATTTTTGCGAGTGCGCTCGCGGCTAACGATCGCCTGACGGAGGCCCAGAGCCTCGCCTCATCGATCCCTCCGGATAGTCTCACGAATCAAGAGGCCGCCCTCTTGAATAGTTTTCTCTCCTCAGCCGCGAGGGATTAAATTTTTTTTTGAACATTTGCTGTTCGGGGATTGTCCAACATCCAGACGAATCCTTTTGCCGTTATTGCCGAAGGAGAGCGTCTAAACGGATTTCGTCATTTTAATAAAACAAAACTATGGCATTTGAAGACACAGATACAGGTTTCCAATTATATCTCCGTCAAATCGGAGGATACCCGCTTATTACGGTCGAAGAAGAGGTGGTCTTGGCTGGTCGCATAAAAAAAGGGGATCAAGAGGCGCGGCATAAGATGGTGAGGTCCAACCTGCGCCTCGTCGTCAAAATCGCTCGCGACTACTCGAACTTTGGCTTGCCGTTGCTCGACCTCATTTCCGAGGGGAATATCGGTCTGATGAAGGCCGTCGAGCGTTTCGACCCTCAAAAAGGAGGCAAACTTAGCACTTATGCGGCATGGTGGATCAAGCAGTCCATCAAGCGTGCTCTGGCCAACCAGAGTAAAACCATCAGGTTGCCGGTTCATCTCGTGGACAAGATCGCAAAGCTGCGTCGCGTTTCCGCTCAATTAACAGAGGAACTCGGCCGCGAGCCCACCGATCAAGAGCTTGCCGAAGAAGTCGGTATGGCTGAAGCCAAAGTTGCCGCACTCAAGAGTGCTGCGATACGTCCGACGTCGTTGGATCAACCTATCAGTGACGACGACTCAACCGCGTTGGGCGACATTATTGGCGATGATCAAGCTTTTGATCCCTATGAAATCCTTCGCGACAAAGATCTTCGCGATGAGGTGGGCGACTTGCTTGATGTCTTGGACGAGCGTGAGCGCAAAATCATCAACTGCCGGTTCGGACTGGATGGGCAGAAGAGCAGGACGCTTGAGGAGGTAGGGGTGAAATTTGGGGTGACACGAGAGCGTATTCGCCAACTTCAAAATATTGCACTGCGCAAACTGCGTCGTGCATTGAGCAAAAAAGAACGCTCCAAAGCCGAGTCGCCAGCGTAGGTTTTGATTTCTTTCATGGGTAGGGTGGAAGCCGGATTGTTGATGCAAGTCGACATCCGGCTTTTTCTTTTTGTATGCGCATTTTTGGGGTGAGGATTTTGCTTTATGTTCACAAAAAGAGGTTTGCTAATGTCTTGCAAGGTGGGAAAACACCCACCAGAATAAGCTGACTTACGCTAGATATCCGACTTGCATACCCCAGAGATCGTCATTAAGAGAATGCTCACATCTTAACGGAGGCCACAAACTATGATCAGAAAAAAAGAAACGGCGGGCGAAAAGCCCAAGCCAGTTAGTCGAGCAGCGAAAGCCAACTCGACGAACAAAGTGGCATCCCCAGCCTCTGCTCAGAAAAAAAGCTCTCCCGTCTCGCGGACTAAGAATAAAAAGCCGACCATCGAAGCCATTTTATCACAATCTCAGGAAAATAAGCTCGATGGGAAGCGCCCCGTAACCATCTTGAAACATTCCTCGTCCCAATCCGCCTCGTCTCCGATTTCGATCGATGATCTTGGACCTCTTCCCCACAGCTATGGCGGAAATTCCATTTTCTTGGTGGCGCAAGATCCACACTGGCTCTTTACCTATTGGGATATCGATATTTCACGGCATCCAGGCGGTCCCTGTCACCTCCGCGTGGAATCGGGTGGCTCCACAATCGAACAGGAAATCGAAGTCTCTTTCGAAACGCGGAATTGGTATATTCCCGTGAACTCCTCGGGAGAAAGTTATACCGTGGAAATCGGCTTCTACCGTTCAAAACAATGGAATGTGATTGGCAGATCGAGCCCAGTTGTGACCCCGCGCAATAGGATTTCAGAATCGACCCAGTTCGACTTCGCCACGATCCCGCTCCATCTCAGCTTCAATCAGCTCGTGCAAAGCATAGAGCGTTCGTTTTCTAAAGAGCGGAAGGCTGGCGCGGGCCACATTCACTCCGGTGGAGCCCAGGCTCAAAGGTCCAAGGTATTTCCGCTGGAGGAAAAGGAGCGTGGGATTTTGACCGCTCTTCTAGGCACTGCCTTCATGGAAAACTTGTCGAGTATGTCGATGAGTTCGGAAGAACTCCATGCCGCTATCCGACACATTCTCAATGAGCGCCTTGGCTCGGGCGAACTCGCCGAAACGATCGCCCGACTGCAATTGGGTCAGGCAGAGAGCAGTCTCTTCAGCGCGTTTTCACAACTCCAACAGGAGTTAACAGCGTCCTCGTGGAACGCGAGCTCAGCAGGGTTGGTCGAGCGTCTTTCCTTCGGACTCACCAGCTGGGTCGCCGCTGCTCTATCCAGCTGGAGCGGCGCCGCGCAAGGGAGTTGGAGCAGTGCCGCAGAAAGCAGCATGGGGGCCGCGGCGCAAAGCAGTTGGAATGCCGCGGCGCAAAGTAGTTTTGAAGCGTCAGCTCAGGGTAGTTGGAGTGCCGCAGCGCAAAGCAGTTGGAGTACGGCTGTGGAGACCTTCGCCTCTGGACCGGTTTCGAGTTCCTGGAATGCGGGCGTGGAGTCGAGCGCGTCGGGATTGTCCGCTTCGTGGAACACCCTCAGCAGTTGGCTGGAATCCACCAGCGCCTCCTGGAGTAATGCGGTTTTATCCAGCTGGTCTCAGGCAGGCCTATCCAGTCTGGGGCAATTGGCTTCGAGTTGGGAGAATGCCCCGAGCAGTTGGGGTGCTTCGGAGAATTCTTCTTCGTTCTCCAATGCCGTTCCGATGGATTTCAGCATGGATACCCAGATCAGTCTGAGCGGGAGGACGCATCCGCAGGCGAGTATTCAAATTGATGGATGCCAAGTTCCCGTGCGCGCCGACGGCTCATTCGAGACCCTGATCGTGCTCGGGCGAGATCGCAAGGAGGTTCCAATTCTCACAACAAGTCCCGGCGGCGGTCGCCCGCAAACGTCAACGATCCTTCTGCAGTCAGGAAAATTCTGAAACGCGCTACTTCCAAAAAACCGCAAGCCAGCGGTCCAGTTCGCTCGGATCGTCACAGGGAGGAATTCCTGCGCTATCTCGAAGCGGAAAAGAATGTTTCCCCTCATACCATTTCGGCTTACAGGACCTCGATAGAGGCCTTCCGTGCTTTTCGCCCATCGCCGGCATGGACTGAAGTTTCTGCGGACGATTACCGTGCTTGGATGCTGGAATTGATGAAGCGCGGAATGGCCCGCGCAAGCGTGAGGTTGCGATTCGCCTCGCTGCGGGCTTTTCATGCGTTTCTGCTCCTGCGTCGGGTTGTTGCACGCAACGTTCTAGTGGATGTTTTGTTGCCCAAAAAAGAAAAGCAACTCCCGCGATTTTTGACGACTTCGCAGGTCACCCATCTTGTCGAGGCCCCAGCGAAGCATGAGAAGACGAAGCAGGCCCCGGTTTGGATGGCAGTCCGTGACACGGCGATCATGGAGCTTTTTTACTCCACCGGCATGCGTCTCTCGGAACTGGTGGGGTTGGATGTTGGGGACGTGGATCCAATCAGCGAGACAGCGCGCGTGATGGGTAAGGGAGCGCGTCAAAGGGTTTGTCCGGTCGGCGGTCCAGCCTTGGAGGCTATTTCAAAATACCGCCAAGCTGCCCGCATCCATAGTGGGCCGCTTTTTCTAAACAAATCGCGCCGTCGAATCACTTCGCGCGCGGTCAACTCCCTCCTCAAATTGAGACTCCTTCAAGCCGGTTTGCCTTCGGATCTCTCGCCACACAAATTGCGTCACAGTTTTGCGACGCATCTTCTGGACAATGGAGCGGACTTGCGAAGCGTGCAAACGCTGCTTGGGCATGCCAGTCTTTCCACCACGCAGATATATACCCACGTTACGATAGAAAGATTGAAGGCGGCCTATCTGGCGGCCCATCCTCGATCAGAAAACTAATCTCGGTGGAGTGCGGCCAACTGCTCCCAGATGGCTTTTTCTTTGGCGCTGGGGGCCGTTGGGATCGTGATGCTCACAACGGCATAGAAGTCGCCACGCTTGGCTTCACCAATCGGCAAGCCCATGCCGGGAAGACGGAACTTTTTGCCGGACTGAGTGCCTGCAGGGATCTTCAACTTCGCTTTTCCTCCGAGTGTGGGGACGGTGACATTGCTGCCCAGAACCGCATCCCAAGCCGAGACCTCCAGTTCTAAGTGGATGTCGGCTCCGTCGATTTCAAAATCCGGATGACGCTGGTATTTGACGCGAAGGTAGAGATCGCCTGAACCGCCTCCGGAAGCCCCTGTGCCGCCTTGACCGACGAGTCGAATTCGCTGCCCCTCGCGGATGCCCTTCGGGATTTTAACGGTGAAGGTCTCGAGTTTTTTTGAGGACCCTCGGCGAAAAGAAATCTGGCGGGTCGATCCATTCAGCGCCTCCTCCAAGGTTACAAGAATGTCGGCCTCGGCATCCTGACCGCGCTGTGGAGCTTCCTCGAAACCCGCTCGCGATCCACGACGACCGGCGAACATTTGTTCAAAAAAATCGCTGAATCCTGTGCCGCCGAATTCAAAGTCCTCGTCCGAACCTGCTGATCGCGGGGCTTGTCTGAACCCGCCGCCGGGGCCGCGCGCGCCGCCACGGAAGCCGCCGCCGGGCGGTGGGCCGTGCTGCCAGTTTTGGCCGTATTCATCGTAGCGTTTGCGTTTCTCGGCATCACCAAGCACCTCGTAGGCCTCGTTGATTTCCTTAAATTTCTCCTCGGCCGCCTTTTTATCTTTAGCTGTATCTGGGTGAAATTGGCGGGCCAGTTTGCGAAAAGCGGATTTGATTTCCGCTGGTGTGGCGGTTTTGGAAACTCCTAATGTTTGGTAGTAATCGCGGAATTGCGCTGACATCTGTTCGTAAATTTGCTTCCTGCATTCTGACGATTTTATTCATTCTGTCCAACTCATGCTTGATATTCGATTTTTAAGGGAACAACCCGACCTCGCCAAATCCCGACTCGCCACCCGTGCGGACGGGCATTCTGAAACCATAGATGCTATTCTGGCCATAGACGTACGCCGTCGTGCCGCCGAGACGCGCCTTCAAACATTACAAGGGGAAAGGAACCGCCTGAGTAAGGAAATCGGTAAACTCCGCTCCCAAAAGCAGGATACCGCCGCACTCGAGGAGGAGGTGAAATCCCACGCTGCCACGATGCAGGAACTCACGAGCGAAACGGATGCACTCACCAAAGAGCAAACGGATCTCCTTTTGATCCTCCCGAATCTTCCGCAAGCCGAGGTGCCAGTGGGTCGCGAGGCCGCCGATAATCCGCTTGTTCGCGAGTTCGGCGAAAAGCCAGTGATTGAAAATGCAAGAGATCATGTTGCCATCGCCGAGTCGCTCGGGCTCATTGATCCTGACCGCGGAGCCAAAATCAGCGGGAGTGGATTTGCTGTTTATACGGGTGCCGGAGCGCGCTTGGAACGGGCCATTTTAAATTTCCTTCTCGATCTTCATACGCGCGAGCACGGCTACACCGAAGTAAGCCCGCCGTTCCTCGTGAAGCGAGAATGCATGGTTGGGACCGGTCAGTTGCCAAAATTTGAGGAAGATATGTATGGAGTCGATGGCGGCGGACTATTCCTTGTTC
>CAIWSO010000326.1 GCA_903915315.1 uncultured Spartobacteria bacterium
AGCTTCCTAAACTCGACCTCGTCCAGAATGGCAATGCCGAGTTCTCTGGCTTTATCGAGTTTGCTGCCCGCCTCTTCCCCTGCAAGCAAGTGGGTTGTTTTTTTGCTGACGCTGCCGGTGACTTTGCCCCCGAGATTCCGAATCATTTCCGAGGCCTCTTCGCGCGAGATGGAGAGCGTGCCTGTAAGGACCCACGTGGTATTGGCAAGCCGGTTGTCGGATTGCTGGGTGACTTCATCGGACTCGCCAAAATTCAGGCCGGAAACACGAAGGGATTCGATAAGCAAAAGGTTGTCCGGATTTTTAAACCACTTGAAGATGGCTGCGGCCATGACTTCCCCGATCGAATGAATCGCAAGGAGGTTTTCTTCGGAGGCGGCAGCAAGGGCGTCGAGTGTGTGGAAGCGTTGTGCGAGGTCGCGGGCGGAGGTGACTCCCACATGCGGAATGCCTAGCCCATTCAATAAACGCCAGAGAGGACGGGATCGGCTTTCGTTGATAGCCTCAAGGAGGTTTGAGGCACTCTTTTCACCCATGCGTTCAAGGGCGAGGAGGGCTTCTTTTTTTAAACTATAAATATCCGAAATGCTTTCTAGTAGTCGGGCATCCACAAGTTGGGTGACAAGAGCCTCGCCTAAGCCCTCGATATCCATCGCCTGACGCGAGGCGAAATACTCGATGCGTCGACGGATTTGCGCGTTGCAGGAATGGCTGCTGCATTTCCAAGCGACGCCGTCCTTATGAACCTGAGAACCGCAGGACGGACAGGCCGTGGGCATGTGGAATATTCGTTCGGTTCCGTCCCGCTTGTTTTTGAGTGATTCAACGACGGCGGGGATAACCTCGCCGGCTTTCTCGATGAGTACGATATCTCCGATTCGAAGGTCCTTGCGCTGGATCTCTTCCTCATTGTGGAGGGTGGCTCGAGCTACTGTGCTGCCCGAAACAAAAACGGGCTGAAGCTCTGCCACGGGAGTGAGCGTGCCAGTTCTTCCGACTTGAACGGTGATATCGAGGAGTTTTGTTTCCGCTCGCTCGGGCTCGTATTTGTAGGCGATCGCCCAGCGCGGCGCTTTCGAGGTGGATCCAAACTCGCGGCGGAGGGCGAGGCTATCGAGTTTGATGACGGCTCCATCCGTGTCGTAAATAAATCCATGCCGCACGGTTCCCATTTCAAGGATCGCTTCGATGACGGAATCCGAGTCACTGGCTTCGAGGATTTTTTCGGAGATAGGTAGTCCCCAATTTTGCATCAGGGTAAACATATCGCGTCCAGTGGCAGGTAGCTCGCCGCTCCATGCCCCAACACCGTAAAATACCGCGGCTAACTTTCGGCGGGCGGCTATGGCGGGGTCGAGTTGTTTGAGGGATCCTGCTGCCGCATTTCGAGGATTCGCAAACGCCGGCAAGCCTTCTTCGTCACGCTCTTGGTTGAGTTGAGCAAAAATGGTTTTAGGGAGGTATATCTCGCCTCGGACTTCGACTTGGTCCGGCGGGCTTCCATGAAGGCGGTGCGGGATGTTGGCAATCGTCATCACATTTTGCGTCACATCATCCCCTGTAGTGCCGTCCCCGCGTGTTGCGGCGCGGACGAGGTGACCTTTTTCGTAAAGCAGGGAGATGGCGACGCCGTCCACTTTGGGTTCGATCGTGAAGTGGATCCGGCGATTCTCTGCGAGCTTCTGAATCCGCGTCACAAATTCCCGCACTTCGTCTGGAGAGTATGTGTTGTCGAGACTCTGCATCGGCACGATATGGCGAGCGGAAACGAATGCCTCCAGTGCCTGGCCGCCGACGGTTTGTGTTGGAGAGTTCTCTTCAGCGAGAGCAGGGAAGGCCTTCTCTAAGTCTGCGAGTTCGCGCAATAAAGCGTCGAATTCACGATCCGAGATCTCTGGAGCCGCATCGTCGTAGTACAGACTATTGTGATGGCTGATCATCTCGCGCAATTCGCTCACGCGGGACTTCGCTTCGGACTCGCTCATTAGTGACATATCTCCCATTCAAAATAAAAAAATGGGCTATGGCTCCGAAAAAAATCAACCCAACCGAAAAACGAGGCCGTTTTTTTCATTCTGATACGGCCAGTGTCGCTTTTTGAGCAGGACATTGTTTCGATTTATACTCCGAAAAAGGAATGGCGTTCAAAATCTTCCCGTATTCCGTCTTCAGGATAGTTGGCACGGGGGTTGCTATAATGATTTCCAAGATCAGCCCGGTCGTAGGGGAATAGGGTTCACAATCTTGGGGGAGGGAGTGAATCTTGGGACGACCGGGCTGTTTCTTTTATTTCTTTTGAATGGGGGAGCTGTCCGCCGTGCCTTATTTGATGCCCGTCGCCAGCACGGTTTGAAAAAATGGCGACTCCGATTCGCGCGAGACAATGGAAGATT
Organism: uncultured Spartobacteria bacterium; assembly: GCA_903915315.1. GTDB lineage: Bacteria > Verrucomicrobiota > Verrucomicrobiia > Chthoniobacterales > Terrimicrobiaceae > UBA967. The sequence continues at coordinate 2,394 of CAIWSO010000326.1, forward strand.
CGATTTTCGAGAAACCCGCTTTTTTGAGCATACTTTGAAGTTCGATTTCCGAAAATCCTAACCACACATGCCCGTAGAGTTCCTTAGCTGGCTCGTGGGTGTGGCTGAGGAGATCGAGAACGATCACTCGGCCACCCGGTTTCAGGATTTTGTGAGCGGAGTTGAGTGCCCGTTGCGGGGTGGCGGCATGGTGCAAGGCTTGACTGAAAAGAGCGACATCCACGGAGTCGGGGGCGATGGGAGGGGCCTCGATGTCGCCGAGTCGGTATTCCAGATTCAGAATGCCGTTCTCTCGAGCAAGCTGGGAGCCGAACTCCACCATCTTTTCCGAATTGTCGATCGCGATGACGTTCTGAGCCGTTCTCGCCAGCAGTTGGGACAGCGTGCCTTCGCCGGCACCAAGATCCGCAATCACCATCGGAGGTAGTAACCGCAGCAGGGCATGAGAGAGAGCTTCCCACGACCGACCTGGAACATACGAACGCCCGAAACGTCCCGCGAGTCTGTTGAAATACTCGGCGGCTCGGTCTTTCCTTTTTTTCAAAGTGAAAGTGAGGTGGGCTTGGTCTTGAGCCGCTTCTTTCAATTCGCCTCGCGCGGCGTCGATGACGGCTTGAAGCGTGGGATCGGTATCCTCCCCGCCGGAGTAAAAAATATTTTTCCCAACGCGGCGATCCTTCACCAGATCCTCGCCTTTGA
>CAIWSO010000327.1 GCA_903915315.1 uncultured Spartobacteria bacterium
AGTCGTCCAAGCTCCTTGGCGAGGCTGGAGGACAATGGTAGCCGCAGCAGACACCAGTTTTCTCTTTTCCATCTACGGGAACGATGTCCATACGTCGAAAGCCTTAGAATGGCTCAAAGAAACGGAGTGTGTGATTCTTGTCTCGGATCTGGCAGATTACGAGCTTGGTAATGCTTTGCGATTTGCGGAGTTTTCGAAGCGTTTGCGATCTGGAGATGCAGCTATTTTTCAAGCCCAATACGCAGCAGATCGGCAGGCAGGCAGAGTTCGCCATCAAATTTGCAATTTGGCCACCCTCATCGCTGAGGCTCGAAGGCTCTCGGCAACCCACACGCTTCGCGAGGGAAACCGTGCCTTTGATATTCTGCATGTTGCAGCCGCAATGGCATTGAGCGCCAAGTATTTCCTCACATTTGACGCCAAACAAAAAAAACTCGCCGCAAGCGAGGGTTTGGATGTGCCGCTCTAATCTTTAGCGGAGAAAGCCTGCCTAATATCTAAAGCAGCTTGCTTATGGATTTTAGGAGAGGGGCACAGCGCGTCTCTCCGATCCGTAGGCTCTACGAGCCAGAGAGGCACCGCCTGTGTGCTTTGGCATGCTCCTTGGTTCCAATGGGAATCGGTGGCGAGCAACTAGACCAGTGTCCACACGGCCGAGACGGCCATGCCCCCTTCTTTTGAGCTGCAAAGTCTAATTTCAAAGGGACAATGGTATAAGACAGCCCAAAGGGTGAGCGCAGTGAATCAATTTAAAGAATCTTTGGCATCAGCAAGAGAAACGGAAGGAACTAGCCGAATGGCTAGGTTGGCAGGTGACTCGATGAGCATTATTATGTTAGGCGTATACACCAATTTTTTACAAAATGCACCGCTCCCCAGCCCCCCTTTCCACAATGAACCCCGCCCCAGAATATACAAACACGACCGTTTACGGATTGCCAGACCCGGCTGACACCTTGCGATGGGGGCTGCATGTGCTTGCGGCTGGAGCCTCGAAAATCCTGCCAGGCTCTAGCTACCCCGCGAAGGCACATCCAGACGAATACCTCTTTTCTTGGAAAAAGGGCCGCGTTTTGAATGAATACCAGCTCATTTATATCTCAAGCGGTGCAGGTGTTTTTGAATCCGCTCAGACGGGAAAAATCAACGTAGAAGCTGGTCAGGTGCTCCTGCTTTTTCCGGGGGTTTGGCATCGATATAAGCCGAATACGAAATTGGGATGGGACGAAAACTGGGTTGCATTCACTGGGGATGCGGCACGCCGGATCATGATAGAATATTTTACGCCCGACAGGCCCCTCATCCAAGTTGGCGAGAATCAAGAACTCCTCGAACTCGTAAGCTCAACCATTGAGCTTATGCAGAAGGCGCCTCTGGGATATCAGCACCGCGCCGCAGCTCGAGTCATGGACGCTTTAGCCATCATCGAACTCAACCGCCCGATCTCGGATACCAGAGAAAGCGAATACGCTACCAAAATACAAAACGCGCAGCTCTATTTTGCAGAGCACTTCGAGCAACTGATCGAAATGCGCGACTTCGCCGAGCAACTCGGCTTGAGCTACTCTCTCTTTCGGAAATTATTCAAAGAAAATACAGGCATGGCACCCCAAAAATACTTGATCGACATTCGAATCGCTAAGGCCCGCGAGCTCCTTCGCCACACCAAGCTCAGCGTAACGGAAATCGGCCAGAAAACCGGATTCTGCGGCATTTACTTTTTTTCACGCCTTTTCAAAAAATGGGAAGGAATCTCTCCCTTGGCCTATCGAAAGCGTGTGGGCGAAAGATTTTAATAGCCAAAGGCCAACTTGTAGGGAGGTGAATGGCGGGCGGTGTGCGGGCTAAAGTCCAAGCTGCGCCAAGAACACCTTTGTTAATATGAGAAAAACAGATTTCCAATCGATCGCCATTCTCATTTTCCTTGCCTGCACAGGCTTTTCTCAGGCCGGAGAGCAACTCGCAGATCAATTACCCCAATCGCCGAGCGGGGTGACACCGGCCCAATGGACCCCCCACCCTAACAATCCTGTGCTCACGCCAGGGTCGAAGGGCACTTGGGACGCAGGCGCGCTTGGTTCAATGAGCGTGGTCAAAGTCGGTGAGGTCTTTCACATGTATTACGAGGCTTGGGGAACGCGGGAGAATATGTCTACGGACTACAACTCACTGCAAATCGGCCACGCAACCTCCAACGACGGCATTCATTGGAACAAGGATCCAGCAAATCCAGTTCTCACTAATGGCACTGCGAAT
>CAIWSO010000328.1 GCA_903915315.1 uncultured Spartobacteria bacterium
ATCACAGACCGCGCTAATGACCGCACTATCCTCAGGCACCGGATAAAAAGAATGAACAAAATACATCGAGACATCGCTTGGGAAGCCGCTGTAGAGAGATCCACGAACATCGGAGAGCGTATTCCACCCCATGTGCGGCACCTTCAGAGAGCCGCTGGGAAAACGCACCACGCGACCCTTGAGAATCCCAAGACCGGGCACACCGGGGGATTCCTCACTGGATTCAAAGAGCAACTGATAGCCTAGGCAGATGCCGAGATACGGACGACCTTCCAATGTCCACTCCCGAACGGAATCCCACATGCCACTGGCTCGGAGATTCGCCGCACACTGATGGAAGTGCCCTTGACCCGGCACAACAATCCCATCGACGCCCCCCAACTGCGTGGCTGCCGTGACAAGACTGGGCGTGACTCCAGCCACTTCCAAGGCCTTGCAAACACTGCGCAAATTCCCGCTGCCGTAATCAATGACGCCAATGGATTTTTTATTCATCCCTTAAAATCTTACTCCGCAAACGCGTCGGCAAATCAAAGAACACCCTTGGTGCTCGGAACCCCCTGGACGCGGGGATCGATGCGGGTCGCTTGATCCAAGGCACGGGCGAGCGATTTGAAAATCCCCTCCGCCATATGGTGGGCATCCCGACCGGCCAAGATATCAACATGCAAATTCATTCCGCCATGCACGGAAATCGCGCGAAGAAATTCCTCGACCAACTGAAAGGTGAATGCAGATCCGATAACGTCCGCTTTTTTTGGAGCCTTGTAGCTCAGATAGGGGCGACCGCTCAAATCTACGACCGACCTGACAAGAGCCTCGTCCATAGGAACGTAAGCCGAACCATAGCGCTGAATGCCAACCTTGTCTCCCAAGGCACGGTCTAGGGCTTGGCCGATTAGAATACCTGTGTCTTCGACTGTATGATGGTAATCGACCTCAATGTCCCCTTTTGCAGTCAGATCGAGGTCCATGAGTCCATGCTTCGAAAAAAGCGTGAGCATGTGATCAAAAAACGGAATGCCGGTAGAAATACGCGATTTTCCACATCCATCGAGATTGAGTGTGAGTTGGATGGACGTTTCGGATGTCGTGCGCTCAAGAGTGGATTCGCGGGGCATGACGACGACTTAAGCAGATGCCGACAACTTTGAAAAGGCCCACGAACCACTCATTTAAAATCTTGCACCCCCTGCGCCATGGCATCGAAACTAGTCGCAAGCATGGAATCAGAAACTTATTTGGCTACGGCCGTCGAGGCCGCGCAGGCTGCTGGCGGATTTCTTCGGGCAAACTTCGGCCGCCCGCTCACGGTGGATGAAAATCTCGCCCACGACATCAAACTCGAACTCGACAAACGCACCCAGGTTTTGATCGAAACCCTGATCCTCTCTAAATTTCCCGACCATGCGATCTATGGGGAAGAAGGGATTAGCGGCGACCAGTCCAGCGAGTTTCAATGGATCATTGATCCGATCGACGGCACGGTGAATTATTTTTACTCGATACCCCACTTCGCTGTCTCAATCGCACTCCGCCGCAATGGGAAAATCATCGTCGGTGTCATCTACGACCCGATGCGGGACGAAATGTGGTCGGTGCGGGAGGGGCAACCCGCCTTGCTCAACGGACAACCTATCGCAGTCAGCACCCGCACGCAGCTCAGTGAATCGATTGTTTCCGTTGGTGTTTCCAAGTCCCTTAACTCAATAAATCGCGGACTTCCTCTTTTTGAAAAAATGGTCCGCGGGGCCAAAAAATGCCGCATGATGGGTAGTGCCTCGCTCGACATCGCCTATGTTTCCTGCGGCCGCCTTGATGCCTATATCGAAAGCATGATCAGCCTCTGGGATGTCGCCGCCGGCATCCTCCTTGTCGAATCCGCCGGCGGGCGAGTCGACCTCACTCCTCACGAATCTGCCGCCGACAAATACGGCATCGTCGCAACCAGTGGCCTTATCCCGATCGAATGATCGCGTCCGGCATTGGCTATGACGTCCACCGCCTCGTCACCGGACGCCCACTGATTCTGGGTGGAGTTGAAATCCCCCACCCGCTTGGTCTCGACGGCCACTCGGATGCGGACGTCCTTTGCCACGCCATCGCCGACGCTCTTCTGGGCGCAGCGGGTGAACCTGACATCGGTCACCTTTTTCCAAACACAGATCAGAGTATTCGTGGAATCAGCAGTTTGGAAATTCTTCGCCGTGTGCGGGCCCTACTGGACGAAAAGTCCATCGCGATCCACAATATTGATTCCACCCTTGTTGCCGAAGAGCCCCGTATCTCGCCTTATCTTGCGAATATGAAGGAACTCGTCGGAGCTGCATTAAATCTCCCTCCAGCGCGTGTGGGTATCAAAGCCACCACCAACGAGACGATGGGATTCCTTGGTCGCGGGGAAGGCATGGCCGCCATGGCGACCGCGTGCGTGGACAGACCACTCTAGGACTCCGCGAGAGTTTTTTCGATCAAAGCCGTCGCAAGAGGCTCGGTGATGGTGTCGAGTTCCTTGAGAAGGGACTTGAGCTGGGCAGTAGCCTGCAAATCGATCGCGGAACGCATCGCAAGCACAAGTCGATCTATCTCCAAGCGAATACCATCGGGCACCTCGCCTTCAAGCTGCACCAGAGCCGCAGCAATCGCCGGCAGCATTTCGTCGGCTTTGATTTTCGCTTCTGTGAAGATGCGTTCATCCATGTCCTCAAAAGCGTGCTCCAGCGAATCGCCGAGCATCTTTTCCACCGCTTCATCGGAAACTTCAACCGCGCTTTGGATCTGCACCACGGTATCGCGCAAAGTGACCGTATCTCTCGCCAGAACGTGAAGAATGCCGTTGGCATCAAGTTCAAACTGGACACCGACCCTGGCCTGCCCCTTCGGTGATGGAGTAAATACCACATCCATCTCGCCGAGTTTCCAGTTGTCACGGGCCATCTCACGCTCCCCTTGCAGAACGCTGATCCGCATCGACGCTTGATTCGCAACGGCATTGGTGAACATTTCTCCCGCCTTGCAGGGAATGGTCGTGTTGCGGGGAATAATGACGTTCATCAAGCCTCCGAATGTTTCGATGCCGAGGGAAAGCGGCGTCACATCGAGAAGGGTGACATTTTGTAATCCCCCCTCAAGTATACCGGCTTGAATAGTAGCACCGAGGGCGACCGCCTCATCGGGATGTTGACTCACATCCGGCTCACGGCCAAAAAGTGAAGCCACAAACCTCCGAACAAGCGGCATGCGAGTGGCTCCGCCAACAAGAACAACGGCATCGAGCGAAGATGTTTCAAAATGGGCATCGGCCAACGATTGCAAGCAATGCGCGCGCGTCCTATCGACCACGGGTTGGCAAATGCGCTCCAAGTCGTCACGGAAATAGGTCTTCCCATCGCAGTCGAATGAATCCGCATCGGTCAGATGACGTTTGATTTTTTCGGCATCGGTCAAAGGGATTACCCATGCCGCAGCCAAAGCCGCATCGAGATCATCGCCTCCAAGACGCGTATCCCCGTTCGTCGATAAAACCTCAAAGACACCCTGCCTCAACTCCAGAACTGAAATATCAAATGTTCCCCCGCCCAAGTCATAAACCGCTACCCGAGCATCCTCCCCCAAGCGATCGAGTCCATAGGCCAATGCTGCTGCTGTGGGTTCACTCAGAAGACGCTCGACAGTAAAGCCAGCAGCCTCACCAGCGCGCTTTGTTGCCGATCGCTGGGCATCGTTGAAATAAGCGGGCACGGTAATCACCGCTCGGTCGACCACGCGACCACAGGCCTTTTCGAGATCAGCTTTGAGTTTAGCGAGAATGAGAGCGGAGACCTCTTCTGGGAGAAGGGTTTTTCCTCCCAAATGAACCCGAAGACTGGACTCGGATGCCCTTGTTCCCATGAGCCTCTTCACCGAAGTGACAACCTGTGCAGGATCGGTTTTTCTTTTTTCCAAGGCAGGCCACCCCACCAAATGCTCCTCGGAATCGGCGTCAAACCAGACCGCAGAAGGCGTCAGGCGCTGACCACGCTCATCGGCAATAAGAACGGGAAAACCGCTTTCCATGACACCCACTAGCGAGTGGGTCGTACCGAGATCAATTCCTGCAATCATGCAAAAATCGTCCACCAAGGGCAGACGAAACTAGTGACGACGTGGACGTGGGGCGTGTCCGGACTCGCGGAAGGTGATGCGACCTTTCGTCAGGTCGTAGGGTGAAATCTCAACAGTGACTTTGTCCCCTGGAACAATGCGGATGAAATTTTTTCTCATCTTTCCCGATATGTGGGAAAGGATGACGTGATCGTTGGAAAGCTTGACCCGAAAAAGAGTTCCGGGAAGAACATCCACAACAATACCGTCAGTAGTAATACAATCGTCTTTAGCCATTCAAACATCTGAATACAAGCGGGACGAAGGGAACGCAACACCTAACCGTACAAACGCCCTCAGATTCGTAACTAAGGCGCTTTCTTTTTATTGCTATTTCCAGCCACAAATGAAATAGGGGACATGGCTGTTTTATGCTGTCACAATTACCAACGAGGACTTGTGGTTTAAGGACAGTTTTGGCATGCGTGGTTATCGCATCCGTCGGGAGCGTCACCTTGGGTGCGACAGAGAAAGAAGTCCCCGTTGCCCAGGTTGGACTTACCGCTGACGAAGCCTTTGCGGACGCACAACGCTTATTCATCGAGAAAAAATATCCTGAAGCGGCTGCTGTTTACGCCAAGTTTCGAGAGGACTATGGAAAATCAGCGGAAGCCGAAACGGCCCTGCGGAACTCTTTGTATCCCTTTGCGTATTGCCTCATGGCATCGAAGGACTATCCGCAAGCCGTGACAGCGATCACCGAAGCCTTGGCGGCCACTCCGCCGCTCGAGCCCGAGCGCCTTCTCGAGCTTCAGTTTTGGTTGGGAGTATCCTACTTTCAAACCAAAGATGCTGGCGCAGCGAGGGAATCACTGGAAAAATTTATCTCCATGGCTGAGGAAGGAACCACTAAGAATCCCCTCTTCAAAAGGCAGAATCCCATTGCCACCCACATCCCAGAAGCGCGCTTGCTGTCAGCCTCAACATGGCTGGCCGAGGGCAAACACCGCGAAGCTGCGGATCATTTTACGCAACTCATTCCCCTCTTGGACAAGGAAGATCGTGGTAGAGCCGTGATCTACCAACTCTACGCGCTTCAGGAATGTTCCGACGACGAGTCAGCGCTTCGAGTAGTCCATTCCCAATACCCCGACATGGAGAGCATCCCCCAGATCATCTCCTTTCAGATGCTCATCTTCAAATTGGGAGACCGATTCTTGGAACGCGGCGAGTTTCGAAAAGCGATTCAATGCCTGCATAAGGTGTGGCCTCGAGATCGAATGCTCAAGCATCAGGAGCAACGATTGGGTATTTTAGAGCAACGCCTCAAGGCAACGGACTTAAACTCGGCTGCTGATCCTTCCGCTAAAACTTTCACTTCGCGACTCATCGAAGACGTACGCCGGGAAATGGAAGGATTCAAAAAAACGGAAGACTTTGACTCCGCACTCCAATTCCGCCTCGCGATGGCTTACCTGCGAATGGAACGCTACCGCGAAGCCGCCCTCATCATGGAAAACATGGTTGCCGCCTTACCTCCCAATGCACTCAATGAGCAAGCCTCGCTGAATGGAATTCGCTGCTGGAATGCCCTTGGAAATCAACCCAAGTCGATCTCGACAGCACAGACTTTTGCCACTCAATTTCCGAATTCCCAATTCCTACCACAGGTCCTTTTTATGGAAGGCGAAGCCTACCGGACAGCCCTCGAATTTGAAAAGGCGGTGGAAGTATTCGCCGAGCTTGCCGAGAAATTTCCCAAAGACGAATTCACTTCGCGAGCCCGATTTCTGAGGGCCTTCGCACTTCTCCAAGCCGAAAAAAACACGGAAAGCGCCGCCGCATTTAGTGATTTTGTGAATGCGTTTCCCACTCACGAACTCGTTGATGATGCTGACTACTGGTTGGGGATGTCTTGGGCCTTCGATAAACAATATGACAAGGCTCTCAAGGCCCTTGATGGGTATCTCGAAAAACACAAAAGCGGTATCCACCGGGGCGCAGCCGTTTACCGAAAGGCCTATTGCCATCAGCAAATGGGAAAATTCGGCACGGCCATCGACGAACTCCACGACTATCTGGAGAAATATCCCGGCGAACCCGAGAATGGCGAAGCGAGAATCCTTCTGGGCAACGCATTAATGAACGAAGGATTCATAGACGATGCCTTTGTCGTCTTTCGGGCTATTCCCGAGAGCGATAAAAAGCTGCACGAGGAGAGCATTTTTCGCACAGCAGATGGACTCAAGGCCTTGGAGGAAAAAGAGAAGTTTCGTGACCTCATGCTGGACTATATCTCCAAGAATCCCAAGTCCCCGCGCGTTGCGGAAGCCTTTGGCAACCTTGGCTGGTATTACCGGCAGTCCGATCAAATCGACATGGCTCGCGATACCTATTGGCGACCTATTACTGAGCACGGAAACGATCCCGAGATCCGCTCGGTTGATGATCTTTTTCCGGCCCTGGCGCGACTATACCGGACTCCGGAAGAAGTTCTTCAATACGAGGCCCGCTTGGGAGACATGGCCACTGAAGCCAAGACTTCAAAAAAGACGACGCAGCTCATGCGAATCCTCTACGCGCAGTCGAGAAGCCTACTCAAAACTGCCCCCGAGCAATCGCACGCGCTTCTTCTCGAAGCATTCCAATACGCCGATGTGAAAACAACGAGCCCTGTTCTTTTGGTTGATTTTGCAAACGCACTTATCGAATCCGGGCAAGAGAAGGTCGGAGAGGAACTCCTCCGCGACACATTGCGATGGAATCCGAGAGCGATGCAAAAAGATCGTATTCTTTCCAGCTTGGGGGACATAGAGCTTCGACACGGGAAAGAAAAAAAGGCCCTCGAATTTTATGCGAGGTTCGAAAAGGAAACCCTCGGCTCCGCCATTTTTGGCGAAACCATGCTGAAGCAAGCCAGACTTCTTAAAAAACGCGGTAACACCACCGAAACCCTTCGTGTTTTGGAAGCCATTCTCGCCTTCCCTGCTGCCAAAGGGCAGGAAAAAGCCGAGGCCCTTGTCACCATCGGAGACATCCATTTTGCGAATGGGAAACCCGAGACGGCGATCCCCTATTACCAACGTGTCTATGTGATGCATGGGCGATGGAAGCCTTGGGTTGCCAAGGCCTACCTACGCAGTGGAGAAGCTTTTGAAAAAATCAAGGACCCCACAAGTGCTCGCCGAACCTATCACGAACTGGTAAGCAATCCTGAGTTGGCGGAGTTTCCAGAAACGGAAACTGCCAGCAAACACCTGCTGGCACTCGGCGGCCCCCCGCCCAAGGAATCCAACGCAAAACCTCCGCAGGGATGATATTTTTTCTTTTCATTCTCTCCCTCGCAACCGCTTCCGCAGCGGATCAGGTGAGTCTCGTGCTGAAAAATGGCGGCAACCGAACTGGTGAGATTATTTTCGCCGATGATCACCAGATCCGCCTCAAGATCGCTCTCGGTGAGCAAGGGGACGCAACGGCCACGGTTTCCATACCTCGGAGTGCGGTGAACTCCATCGAATTTCAAAGCGATCCTGCCATGGAGCAACTTCTCGGCTCCCCCAACCCGACGTACACGGAAGAACTGGATGCGCTTTGGACAAAATTCAATCCTTGGCTTGGCACCCCCCATTCACCCACAGCACGTATCGGGTGTGCTCTGGGAGAATCGCTTCTAGCTTCCCCCAACTCCAAGAACGCGAAAAGAGCCCTCGGCATTTTCAAGGAGGTTGAAACCAAAGCCTGGAGCCAGTCCGACCGAGAACGCGCGAAAGTGGGAAGACTTCAAGCCGTCCTCGCGTCCGGAAATGCTGGCGAAGCGATGCGCGAAGCTAAGGATCTTGCTCTGAACAAAGAGAATTTCACTCTGCTCATCCAAGCGAAATTCATCATGGCTCAGGCCCGCCATAAGGATTTCTCGCGGTTCCTCAAGGAAAACCCGCGATGGAATGAGGACCCGATCGCAACCCCAGCGCGTCATCAACTCTACGATGAGGTGCTCGAACTGTATCTTTTCCCTGCTCTTTTTATGGGTTCTGAAGGCGAGTCCGCAGCACGCGGACTTTGGGGGGCAGTCGAAATTTACCGAGAGAGCGGAGAAATCCCTCTAGCGATCGAGACCTGCCGTGACATCACGGCCCTCTATCCTGATACCGCCTATGCTTCCAAAGCCAAAGACTTCCTGTCTCAACGAACCCCCGAGCAAATCGCCGTCGATAAAGAAAAAGAGGCCAAGGAAGCACTCACCCAGCCATCAAGCACCCCGCAACCCACAGCATCGCCATCCGCCACACCCATTGATTCCCATAAAACCCCACAACCAAAATCAACCAAGAAGAAAAAAAATGGAAACCAACCCGCCAAAAATTAACCCTTCAAAATTTAGTCGCCCGCAAGGGTTCACGAATGTGTATCGTTCCAACGCTCATGTGAATTTTCAATCCGTGTCACTCGCTTGGTTTTTCATTCTCGCTGCAATGTTTCTGGGATTCACCTGCGCGACAGCAAGCGCCTCTGAGGTCACCAGCCACAAAAGCCTCCTCGACCTCTACCGGGAGGGGGGTCCGATTATGCATCTCATCGCACTCTGCTCCGTCGCCGTGATGGCACTTGGCACCTATTGTTTTCTGATGTTTCGGAAAGCGAAACTCATGCCACCCACAGTGGTCAATCACCTGAACGGACTCATGGGCCAACGTGACCTTCAATCCGCGTACGATTATTGTGCAGCGAATCCTTGCCTCCTCACTTCGATTCTTTCCGGTGCGCTCATGAAGGCCAATTTCGAACGCGACATGTATAACAAGACGTCGATGGAAAACTCGATTGCCGACGACTGTTTTCGCGATGAGACAAAGATGATGGTGGTGGTCAACTACATGAACACCTTCGCCGTCCTGGCCCCAATGATCGGGCTTCTCGGAACCGTGGCAGGAATGATCACCAGCTTTAGCGCTCTCACCGCAGGGAAAGCCGAGGCCACGGACCTCGCCAAGGGAATCGGAGAGGCGCTCATCGCGACCGGCGGCGGCCTCCTGTTGGCGATTCCATCGATGTTTCTCTACTTCTTTTTTCGCGGATTGCTCACCTCGAATATGGCGGATCTCCACAAAACTCTTTCCCATACCCTCGACCTTTTTACAGGCGAAGCACACAGCCACCCGCCCACAGCACGTTAAAAAAGATCATGTCCGCTATACGAAGACGTATTCGCAGGGTTCAGCACGACGAGGTCGGCCTTCAGATCGCACCCATGGTCGATGTGACATTGTTGCTCTTATTTTTCTTCATGCTGGCCGGAAAAATCACCAAAGCCGACAAGTTGATGGACATTAAAATCCCGCTCGCGAAAACGGGAAAGATTCCCACTGATGAGGGAGCGAGAGATATCGTCAACATTGACGCACAGGGCCAACTCTTCAGCGGAAGCCGGGCCGTCACCTCCAAGGAACTCACGGCGCACCTCAAACAAAGATTCAAGGATTTTCCCCCGCTCAAACTTTCCATCCGAGCAGACGCCAGCACCCCAGGAAAAAAGATCAAAGAGGTCATGGCCATTGCGAGCGAGGCCGGAGCGATCGAGGTGATTTTTGGGGTCATTCAAAAATGAAACGCCTCGAACACCCCCAGATCGAACTGCAGATCGCACCGATGATCGACGTTTGCTTTTTGCTTCTCTTTTTTTACATCCTGACATCGAAGCCCGTGAAGCCAGAGTCGGATATGACCATGACGCTCCCTGGAACTATTCCACAGGAACAAACCCTAGAAATTCCCGACGAACAAAGACTTCTCATCCAAGACAACGGCCAAATCGTCCTTAACGATCTTCCGCTCGACTCGATCGAAAGCAGCGAACTACCCACCTTGCTGAACACACTGAAGCGATTCAAAGAGACGGCGGATGCCAATAAAAGCGAGGCCCTCATCACGCTCGACGTGAGCGACAAGGCCATTCACCAACGTGTCGTTGACGTCTTGAATGCGTGCGCCACTGCCGGCATTCAAGGCGTAACCTTCGCGGGAGCCACAGGAGAAGAGGAATGACGCTCTCGCCATCACAGATCCCAGCGGGCGCTCAGTCGGGCCGCCGTCGATTGGTTGTAACAATCATTTTAATCAGCATCGGGATACATGCGGCAGCTGCCATCGTCGCCGGAATTGTGGTAGTCGCGCGCTATTTCGCGGAAGCCCCAACCGAGTTCAAAACCACCAAGGACGTCCGGATTCCAGCTAAAAAAAGAGAGGCAAAAATGAACATGGCATCCCTCGATGCCATCGCGCCCAAGCCAACCTTCAGCGACAAGATGCAAAGCTCGCGACCCACAGCCTTTTCTCTGCCGGATATACCGAATCTGCCACTGGATCAGATGCTGCCACTGGATCCCTCCCAACTTATCAGCGATCAAATGGTATCACTCTCCAATGTGGAAGCCATGGGAAGCGGTTCGGGAGCCGCCAGTGCGGGTGCCGGAGGCTTTGGTGACAAGGGCATGAGTTTTTTAGGGATTCAATCGAGCGGGCAACGAATCCTCCTGCTTTTTGACGTCTCCTCGAGCGTGACACACAAGGCGGCGAAAGCCGGCGTCCCACTCGAAAAAATCCAGCAGGAAACAATCAACCTCATTCGCAAACTCCCCATCACATCGAAATTCGGCATCATTCAATTCACCCAAAACTACAAACCCTTTAGTAAAGAACTTCTCCCGGCCACGGATAACAACCGAACGGCAGCATTGAATTGGGTGCAGACCGAGTGGGTAACGAAAGGCAGCATGTCAGAATCCTCCAAAGTCATATCAAACAGCCAGGGGTTGATCGGCGTTCTGGATTTGGCTACCGAGATGAAGCCCGATGTTATTTTTATCATTTCGGATGGGAGCTTTCAGTGGAAAGCGGGCGGTGGATCGGGGACGATCCCATGGACAGTCGTTAAAAAAAGGATCGCCGAAAATCTTTGCAAGTCCGGCGAATGCAAAGTGAACTTCATCGCTTTTGAAGCCAAGAGTGATGACACCAAGGAAATGAGAGGCATCTCCCAACGAAGCGGTGGAAAAATGATCGAGCTTAAGTAATTTCCGGGATGGCCTACCCGAATCAACGCTGGGAATAAATTAGGCTGGCAGATGCAAGATACGACCGCACTGCGGACAGGAGACGATTGTCTTATTCGCCCTCAACTCCAAGCCCGTTTGCGAGGTCACCTTCATGTGACAACCCATACAAACCTCATGCTCCAAGGCGACGATCGCATGGGCATTTTTGTTTTTGAATAACCGCTCGTAACGCTCGAGCAAATCCTCATCGATCCCCTCGGTCGCCGCAGGTCGAATGGCCTCCAATTCGGCGATGCGGGATTGGATATTGGTGGATTTTTCCCTAAGCACGCTGATCTGGCCATCATATCGGGCCTTCTCTTCAGCATAGGTTTTCTCGGCAATGGCGATCTGAGGACGAAGACTTTCCGCCTCCTCCATCAAAGCGAGCTCCTTATCCTCAATCCCGGAAACCACTTTTTCGGCACCAGCAATTTCATGAGCCAGTGCGGTGAACTCCTCGTTTTTGCGCGTCTGCATTTGCTGGGTTTTATAACGCGCGATCTGGTCCCGCTTAGAACTGGCCTCGACCTGCAGGGTTTTCTTTTCGACTTCGATCATCTTTGCACGAGTGCGGGCCTGCTCAAGCCTCGAGGCAGAATCTGCAATGAGTTTTTCCTTGGTGGCGATGTCCGAGGGGATGGCTTGCAACTCCTGACGCAGCGAACGAAGACGCTGATCTTTATCCTGGAGGGCGAGGAGTTTTTCGATGGCTTCTAGCATGCCCTCAAGCATGCCTTTTCTTTTTAAAATTATCCAGCCAATCAAAATGATTTATTCAGCCGACTCATCCTGCAAAGATAGGACCCATGTCACATGGAATTTGTTTTCTCGTTGGTGCCGGCCCCGGAGATCCCCTTTTGCTTACCCTGAAGGCTCGCGAATGCATCAAGCGGGCGGATGTGCTCATCTACGATTACCTCTGCAATCCGGAAATCCTGAAATGGGCCCGCGAAGGCGTGGAAAAAATCTACGCAGGCAAAAAAGCCGGTGCTCACACCCTCAAGCAGGATGAAATCAACGATCTGATCGTAAAGAAAACCCGTGCTGGAAAAACGGTAACGCGACTCAAGGGAGGCGATCCCTTTCTTTTTGGACGCGGCGGGGAGGAAGCGGAAGCGCTAGTGCAAGCCGGGTGTCGCTTCGAGGTCGTCCCCGGCGTCACCTCCGCGATTGGAGGTCCTGCCTACGCCGGCATCCCAGTCACTCACCGAGCTCATAATACCATGCTCACGATCTTCACTGGCCATGAAGATCCCACCAAGTCCGAGACCTCCCTCGACTACAAAGCCATCGCCTCCGCTCCTGGCACAAAAATCATGCTCATGGGTATCGAGCGCCTCTCGATTATATCGCAAGGGATGATCAACGCCGGCATGGATGCAGCCACCCCGGTTGCGCTCGTTCGCTGGGCCACGACCGGTCGGCAGCAAACCCTCACAGGCACCGTGAGCGATATCGCAGCCAAAGCCGAAGCCGCCTCATTCAAGGCTCCCGCTGTGGCTGTATTTGGCGATGTTGTCTCGCTCAGAGACAAACTCAACTGGTTTGAATCCCGCCCCCTCTTTGGAAAACGCATCGCGGTGACGCGCACCCGCCAGCAAGCCGGGGATCTCGTTACGCGTTTGAGGGAACTGGGTGCGGACGCTTTTGAAATGCCGACAATCCGGATCGAACCCGCTCCAAACAAACGCGAGTTTTATGAAACGGTTGCCTACAGCCACAGCTACGAGTGGATCATTTTCACGAGCCCCAATGGCGTCGACGCGTTCTTTGGAGCATTTTACGATCTCTACAAAGACGCCCGGAGTCTAGGTGCAGCCCGCATCGCGGCCATCGGACCAGCCACCGCCGAACGAGTGCGTTCTTATCGTTTCGCCGTCGACGTCCAACCTGAAAAATACGTGGCTGAAGAAATTCTCAAGGCCCTTCAAAAGGAAGCCAGCCTCGAAAATGTGAAGGTCCTTCTCGCTCGCGCCGAGGGCGCACGTGACGTGCTTCCTGTGGAACTCCAAAAGCTAGGCGCCATTGTCGACGAAACCGTCGCCTACCGCACCGTGCCCGAAACAGAAGATGCCAGTGGAGGAATCGAACGTTACCGAACAGAAGGGGCCGACATGGTCACCTTCACCAGTTCCTCGACAGCCGAAAACTTCCACGCTCTAGGACTTCCCGACCATGAAGGAGTTCACTACGCGAGTATCGGACCAGTCACATCCAAAACGATGCAAAGCCTCAAGATGCCCGTTGATGTGGAAGCCCCCATACACGATATCCCAGGTCTTGTCGCGAGCATTCTTAAGTTTTACGGAAAACCGTAGCAGATTAAACGCATCCCAGCGCAACAACGGATCGTAACATTAAACGTAACCCTTTTTAGTTCGATGACTGATCTGACAAACCTATCCAGCGCTCCTTTTCTTGGAGAATCAGAAACACTTTCCAAAGTGTTACTGCGAATAGAGGCCGAGCCGGCTCGTGTTTTTACGGATGAAGAAGGAGGAATCATCGCCATTAATCCGGCTTTTTCAAATCTCTGCGGCTACACCTTCGGAGAGATTAAAGGAAAAAAACCTGGCGCTTTCTTGCAGGGCCCAGCCACCACTCCAGAAAGCATCGCCACATTGAGAAAGGCCATTCAAACAGGAACACCTTGCGTGACAGAGGTTTTGAATTACCACAAGGACAAGAGTGTTTATCGCGTTCAGATCGAACTTCGACCTTGGGTGGACAATTCCTCTTCCATCAAGGGCTTTATGGCTATCGAGCGTAAGCTTTCCTAAGTCCTTAGGGTAAATTTCCTCTTTTTGTTTCTCGGAGGTAAGCCTCCATCGACTTCCACGCGGCAGCCCAGTCATTGCTCATCATCGCGAGAATGCACTGCAAGCGGATTCCCTCTGGTTCGCGCGCTTGGATGGACTCTTGGATCATCCGGCGCGCAGTGACGAGATTTCCGCGTAGAGCGAGGGAAGCAACCGTTTCCGCTAAATTCATCGAAGTGTCTTCGGAGTTTTTCGGTTCCGGCAACTTGAGGTCGATCGCATATCTTTCTTGAGCAGCGAGCACAGCGGATTGGAAATCTTTTTTCTCGATCCATTGTCGTATCCGAATGGGCCACGCAGCCTCCGCCCAAGCGGGATTTGCCGCTATAAATTCCGCCATGGCTTGGCGATCCCCAACATTCCACCACGTCGTCAAAAATTTACGCTGCTCCTCGGGGTCGAGCAGGGCTAGGAATTCCGCATCTTTCGCCGCTTCCTCGATGCTCCCCTTGGGAGCGCGCGCAATCCATATCAGCCACGTGGCAGGTGACGTGCGAGCATAGGCACCCAAAGCAGTGGCAAGGCCGGGGTGACTTCGGGCTGCCCCAAGCATAAGTCGGAACATTTCTTCGACGTTGGCATAAACTCCCGCATTATGGATTCGCACCTGCTTTTGGAGGGCCTCTCCCCACAGCGGAGCCGCGCGCATAGGGTCACGGTCAAGCCAGGCTTTCCCTTGTGATTGGGGCAGCTTGGCACTCACGGGATTGAGGGCGCGCTCCAGAGAAAAAAGAGCATCCACCTCGACGGGATCACC
>CAIWSO010000329.1 GCA_903915315.1 uncultured Spartobacteria bacterium
GAGCACGGCATCCACCCTATCGATCCGCTCACGAAGACACTGGGCCCTAAAATCCGGTGTCGTATCCACGATAAGCGATATCTCGGGAGTCCGTACATGAATCCCCGTGCGGAGACGCTTATCGCGAGAGTCACTGGAAAGGCAAACTCGACACTCGCAACCTATCACGGGAATGCCATGCGAAGTTCCGGTTCCCAAAAATGTGATTTCCATCTCCCTCATGGCTTTGATTTCTTCATGAAGAGTGACATAGTCAGCCCATGTCTGCAACGCTGACATCACTTCGAATACGCAACCTTGCCTTGGTGGAGGAGCTTTCCTGGGATCCTCCCGGCGGCTTCGTCGCCATCACGGGTGAAACTGGGGCGGGAAAATCCGTGATCCTTGGAGCAATCAAACTTCTTCTTGGAGAACGCGCCGACAAGTCACTCATCCGCTCGGGTGCCGACGCTTGCACAGTGGAAGGAGTATTCACGATCCCATCGGCATCCCCGCTCCACGAGATCCTCTCGGACGGTGGCGCCGACCCGTGCGAAGAAGGACAACTGATCATTAAACGAACGGTCTCGACTGCGGGCACAGGCAGGCAATTCGTGAACGCATCGGCATGCCCACTTTCTTTACTGAAACAAATCGGGGATCTGCTGGTGGATCTCCATGGTCCACACGACCATCAAAGCTTGTTCTCCCGTGACCAGCAATTACTGGTTCTGGACGCCTTTGCGGGAGCATCAGAACACCGCAAAAGCTACGCGGTAAAGCGCAAGACCTGGCTGCACTTGATGGCAGAAAAAAAACGACTCACCGAGGATTCCGAGTCCTTGGCTCGAGAACTAGACCTCCTGTCCCATCAAGTGACTGAAATTGAATCAGCCGGACTTCAGCTTGGTGAAGAGGCTCAACTCCTCGCAAAGCAACGTACCGCAGCCAACGCCCAGCGACTCTGCGTGATCTGTGCGGAAATGAGTGCTCACCTCATCAGCTCGGATGAGTCGATCACTTCGCGTTGGACCGATGTATCGAGGCTTGCCAAGGAATTGCTGAGATTGGATCCCTCCACGGAAAAAATTTCCACCACCATCTCGGGAATTTTTGAGGCGTTGCAGGATCTTTCCCGCGATGTTGACCGCTATGCAGCGGGAATGGATGACGATCCTCAAAGCCTCACAGCCATCGATGACAGACTCGACGCCATTCAAAGCCTAAAGCGCAAATACGGATCAACAGTCGAAGCCGTGATCGCTTTTGGAACTGCCGCCTCCGATAAATTGGCAGATTTACGCCAACGCGAGGAACGTGGAGCCGGACTCGATGAGGAGATCGCACGCGCCAAGCTGGACTTGGATAACGATTCCAAAGCACTCACCAAAATCCGCCGACAAGCCGCCCCAAAACTTGAAAATTTGGTCAAGCACCACCTTAAGGACTTGGGTTTCGCGCGCGCCGGATTCTCAATTTCATTCGAAGCACTTCCGGATCCATCTCCCATGGGGTGCGAGCAAATCGATTTTCTATTCGCGCCGAATCCCGGTGAACCCGAACGCGCGCTTCGGATGATCGCTTCCAGTGGAGAAATCTCCCGAGTGATGCTGGCTTTAAAGACCTCACTAGCCGCTCAAGACAGCGTCCCGATCCTTGTCTTCGACGAGATCGATGCCAACGTTGGAGGAGAAATTGGGGCCATGGTCGGAGCGAAAATGAA
>CAIWSO010000330.1 GCA_903915315.1 uncultured Spartobacteria bacterium
GGGCTTGAATCATATCATATGCCGCAAACCGTTCGCTGGCGTAGCACTTTTCAAGTCGCCAATCCAATGGCGTGTTTGAACTGATGTCCCAGAGAGCCGTTAGCGTTGCCTGTGGTGCAGGTGATGGCTTTCTCCGGCAGTCAATTGGACCTTGGAATTCTTCGAAAATAGCCTTGCTTACCGGGAGGGCGATCGTGGTCATATCCACGGCGACCAACCGAAATCCGGCAAATGACCTGTGATGTGCCGATTGGACAAATGAACTTCTCAACCGTATCTGATGAAATGCCTCGCGACATTGTGCTGGTGTCAACTTTGCGCGAGCTTCACTCAACGACGATGGAAATGGCGTGGTAAGCCAACCAAATTGCTCCCCGACCGTCCGCTTCAGGTAGTCGAGAACTCGGCGATAACCATGAGTGCCACTGACGGTCATGACCATGATGGCGTAAAGGACATGGGCAGGACGGAGGATGCCGCGATTTCGCTGCCAGCAATGCGGAAGAAGACGGGAAAACTCAGCGAATATGTTCGGGGAGATGAGTTGCTGTGAGGGCATACATACAAAAAATTAGCCCCATCAGATGTCAAGGTTTTTTATCCGTTCCTTAGCCGAACAGCATTGGGCCTGTCCCCTTTGTGCACCCGGTGGATGTGCCGGTGAAGGGGCAGGATCCTCATTCTGATTTGGGGCGTTAGCTGGCCCCTTGGTCATGCACAAAGCAGATCACCCCTGGCGTAGCCAGGGGTGATCTGCTTTTTCTTGCTCGAAACTAGGTGTCAGGAGAAGGCGGATTCAAGCGAGGACATAAGGTGGCCGTCCCCTTTATGTCCCTTCCTCTGTAACCTTACTTTGTGTACGGAGCCGCGTTTGCAGCGTTAATAGTGCCGCTAGTTGTAACCGGGTTGGTTGAGTACATAAAAGCACCAGCAGCAGGGGCAATGGTGGCGGTAATCAGCAGGGCGTCCGTGACGGTCTGTCTGGTTCCGATCACATTTCCACTCACAGTAATTGAAAATGCACGGCGGCCATCAGTCCCGGCATTGTTCGGAATCGCGTAAACAACGAAGAAGGACTCTTCTTCGGCCAAGTCGGCGAGAGCAACGTAGGCCGCATGTGCATTGGCGGCACCTGCATCCGTGCCATTTATGTGAACAACATACTTGTATGCACCAATCCCGGTATCGTCAGCCACCTGGAAATTTGGGGCCAAAAGACTCAGCGTGCGGGGTGACGTATTTGTGCCAATCGTTGCCCCATTGATATTGGCACCGCCCGCCATCCATCGGTGGTCAGCGGCATATTCACCGCGGCCATCGCCGTCAAAATCGGAGTAGGTACCAGACTGGAACTGAGCCTGCCCGGGATGGATACCGCTCTTAAGGGAGGCCGCAGCTGCGGACTCATTCGCCGTCACCCGGCTCTCCAGCAGGTTGGGAATCGCAATCGCCGCGATAATGGCAATGATCGCAATAACGATCATCAGTTCGATAAGGGTAAAGCCCTGGCGCATAAGGAGACTCCTGCTTCAGTTGGGAAGCGTACGGTGTTGTGGGTTACTATGTCGTAGGAATGCCAACGGCGAAAGGGGGGATTTTCCCGTAGGGGGGATCCTGAGAGGCGCTTCGTTGGGTCGGAATTGTAATGTTTAACCAGAACGATGCGATTGAAACGCCAAAAATCGGCACGATGTGACAAAAAAAGTCACTCCTGAGGGCTCA
>CAIWSO010000331.1 GCA_903915315.1 uncultured Spartobacteria bacterium
GGAAAAACTGTTCATGAGTTCCTCGGGATCGAGTGCCTCTGGCATCATTACTCCACGCTCGGGAATTTTTCCCGTTGCGAGGAGGCGTGCCGTAATGGCGGGCGGAATGCCGGTCTGCACCAACGTGAGCGAATAGCCGTATTTTTCGTATGTGTCGCGATGACTATCCATCGAGTAGACAAAATATTCCACGCGCTTGCGGTCCTTCGTTCCGCGCACTTCCGTACCCACGCACGAATAGCCTTCGACCGTGGCTCCAAGCTGGGCGGGCTTTGGTAAATGCGCACTCGCGACACGCACGGGCGACACCTCCACGCCGTCCACCTTCACTTTTTTCCATGTGTCGAGATTCAGCAGTTGGAGGGTTTTAGAAATATTCACCACTTTGTCCGGCACGCTGTATTTGAAAACGGAATAGCGCACACCCTTGTCCACAAAGGGAGGGTAGATGCCGAGGCTGACTCCCTCCTCGTGCGCGACGGCATAGGTTTTCTGCAATCCGATGGGATCCGGAAAACGCACCCACTCCACTTCGGTCTCGAGCGGCTTCCCGCTCACAACGCGACCATCCTTCACATAATAGGGAGGGGCGCCGAGTTCCTCAAAAAAGGTCTCCGGAGAGAAAAGAACCGCAAACCGATACCCCCTCACCTCCGCGTTATCGGCATCCAGCACGCGAATGCTCGAGGCTGTATCCAGGCGGTCCATCGCCCAACGTGCAAAGACATTCACAGCCCCAGGATCCATTCCCATGCAGAGGATTCCGGCCAGACCGCGATCGAGGAAGGGTTGATTGAACCTTTCGATCTCGGCCTCGTAAGAATTTTTTCCCGGTTTTTTGACTCCCGGGGCGGAATAAATATCCGCCGCCATATCAATGTAGTGTGATCCCGCCCGCAAGCAGGCCTCGAGCACGGCATAGTTCGTATTACAAACGCAGGCATTACAAGTCACCGTGATCGCATGTTCCTTCATGAGCGCGGCGAGAGCGTCCACATCCATGGCATTCGCCTGCACCACAATAAAGCGACTCTTCGGCGTATGCGCGGCAAGCTGGTTGGCAAAAACTGGATCCATATCCGCTAAGACAATTTTTTCGAAGCAGTCGTAGCTATGAAGTTTCTGGCCAATGACCGAGCCGACACCGCCGATTCCGATAACCATTGCGTTCGCCATAAAATAAAGATTTTTGCAGCCCTTCCCCGCTTAGGAAAAAGCTAGCCCATCCCAGACTCGCACGCAAGTGGACCTATTTTAGTCAGCCCACTCCGACTCTAAAATGGCGTCAGTTTTGGCCGGTGACCGACTTGAGCTTTTCGAGCTTGGGAGCGATCACGGCGCGGTTGTAGGGATGATTCGGATTTCGCTCGTAGAAGTCTTGGTGATAGGCCTCAGCTGGGAAAAATTCGGCTGCTTCAATGATTTCGGTGACGATCGGTGAACGAAAGCGTGACTGCGCGTCTGTGAGGGATTTTTTCGCTATTTCGAGTTGGGCTGGATTTTGCGCCACAATGATCGAGCGGTATTGCGTGCCGTGGTCCGCTCCTTGCCGATTGAGCGTGGTCGGATCGTGGGCATCCCAGAAGAGATCGATGATTTTTTCATAGGAAATCACAGCTGGATCAAAGGCTATACGCACCACTTCGGCATGCCCGCTTGTTCCAGAGCAAACCTCCTCGTAGGTGGGATTGGGTTTTTTGCCAGCGGTATATCCGCTAATGACCGATTTAATACCCGGTTGGCCTTGATAAACGGCCTCAACGCACCAAAAACAGCCCCCACCCACAACCGCGTATTCTTCATTCATGGATGCACCCAAACACAAATGCGTCGATATCGCCAGCAGGAGGGCGAGGAGGCAGGAGATTTTCGCCCAGCTGATTCCTAGTTTCATGGCTTGAACTTTACACTCGCGGAGAAATCCTGCAAGGGAGGGTGGTGTATTTCCTAAGTTGATCTTCCGCCAAGTGCTGCGACGGATATTCTTCATGGCACTTTGATTCTCATGAAATTTTATTTCCCAATCCGATGAGTTGCGAGCCTGTCACCCCTCATTGTTGCGGTGGAGGAATGCCCGCCACAGCGGTCAAACCGCCAGCATCAAAATATTTCTGCCCTATGTGTTCCGGCATCGAGAGCGACGCCCCCGGCGACTGCCCCCAATGCGGAATGTCGCTAGAGTTGAATCCGCGCTCGATTGGCAACGAGGAGGAAAGCGACGCGGAGATCCAGTCCATCACCCATAGGTTGCTGATGAGCGTTGTTTTGACGATACCCGTTTTTGTTTTCGCGA
>CAIWSO010000332.1 GCA_903915315.1 uncultured Spartobacteria bacterium
ACTTTGCAGCTCAAAAGAAGGGGGCATGGCCGTCTCGGCCGTGTGGACACTGGTCTAGTTGCTCGCCACCGATTCCCATTGGAACCAAGGAGCATGCCAAAGCACACAGGCGGTGCCTCCGGCTCGTAGAGCCTACGGATCGGAGAGACGCGCTGTGCCCCTCTCCTAAAATCCAAAAGCATGCTGCTTTTGGTATTACAAACGCCTTGTTGACTTGGATCTCTCCCAATGTTGTGAATTTCTTTTTCCACTTCTGCGATTTGACATCAATCTCATTTCGTTTTACTTATTAACCATGACCGCTGTTACCGTCTCCTCAAAATACCAGATTGTGATTCCAAAGGAGACAAGAAAAAAGTTAGGAATTACTTCTGGTGCAAGGCTACAAGTGATTCATGATGATTTTGGGCTGAGATTAGTAAAGGATCCATCTATCGATGAAATTCGTGGGCTTTTAAAAGGGATGAAAGTCAAAGATGAGGAAATCCGTGATGAACAGGACCGCGTTTTTCCATGACCGCTTTACTGGATAGTTCGGGTTGGATCGAATTGCTTAGTGATTCTGGTCGTGCGGAGCTCTTCGAGCCTGTTTTGGATTCTGAGCGGCTCATTGTTCCATCCATCGTGCGATATGAGGTCGGGCGTTATGCATTGATTAACATGGGAGAAGCAGGTCATTTTTTGGCGTTGAGGGCACTGTCCAAGTTTGATGAAGCTCCCCTTGATGCAGCGATCGCGGATGCGGCTGTCATTCTCGGAAAAGCGCACAACCTAGCCATGGCCGATGCCATTATTTATGCCACAGCGCAGGTGAGCGGAGCTGAGCTCTGGACGCAGGATCAGCACTTTCAGGGCCTCGCTGGCGTGCGTTTTTTCCACAAAACCTAGCCGAGTATTTGAAATCGTGCCCGATCGGCGCGGAAACTCCTGACCTGTCAGGATAGGTGGGTAAAAATAACGCACCTGTGATACCATTGTCCCTTTGAAATTGGACTTTGCAGCGGAAAAGGGGGGCATGGCCGTCTCGGCCGTGTGAAGACTGGTCTGCTTTCTCGCACCCTCCCCATCAGACCGCAGCACACAGGCGAGACGCGCTGTTCCCCTCTACTAAAATCCAAAAGCAAGCGGTTTTTGGTGTCACACCTCACTTGTAGGGCACAATCTGCTCCGGAATAAAAAACCGGTAGGGTTGGGCGCGCCGAAACGACCCACTTGAGCGGCATAGCCGCCCCCGTGAATTTCCCGCAAAGGCGCGAAGCCGCGAAGAATCAGAAATAGGCCCGAAGTGTTACCTATGTCCTGACCGAACCGCGCGGCAGCGCGACTGAAAACTGGGATGACTGAAAACTGACATCTCTCTTCTGTCTCTCTATGGGCATCTCGGCGATCTGCCCCTACCTTGGCTCTCCTTTGCGATTTTCACTCCGTGACTGAAAACTGAACCCTGAAAACTTGCTCTGCCTTTTCTTAAAACTTCCTCCCCCCTCCGCGATCCCCGTGTGTTGACGCGTGAGGCCCTTCCCTCTTCCGCACTACCCCCTTGAAAACTCTGTCGACTCGCCGGTTTTATCTTGACGAAAAGTGTTTTTCAGCTTTGGTGAGTTTGCATGAGTTCCGTAGCCGAGATAGAAGCCGCGATCGAAAAATTGCCTATACCGCAAGTCGATCAACTCGCATCTTGGCTTGAGGATTTTTGCCGGCGGCGAACCTCGCCTCCTTCCGTGGAAAGTTGGTTGCAACGCGCTCGTGGCGCTGCGATTAACGGTGCTGATACGCAGGAAATCATGCACTTCACCCGTGGAGAGAAATGACCCTGCTCGACACGAATGTTTTACTGGATATCGCCACGGCGGATCCAGTTTGGCTTTCTTGGTCGGAAAAAGAGTTCCGCAAAGCCTCGGCGAACGGGCCGATTCCGATTAATCCGATTATTTACGCCGAACTCGCTCCAGCGTTTGTTACTGCTGCCGACTTGGACCAGTGGATTGATCCAGCGATTTTTGAGCGACTGCCTTTGCCTTACGCCGCTGGTTGGTTAGCACCCCAGGCGTTTTTGAAATACCGTCGCAGCGGCGGTGTGAAAACCTCGCCGCTACCGGATTTCTACATCGGAGCACATGCGGAGGTCAGCGGACATGCGCTCGTCACGCGAGACCCGTCTCGATATCGCACCTACTTCCCGAGTGTTCGGCTTATCGTTCCGCCGAATGGC
>CAIWSO010000333.1 GCA_903915315.1 uncultured Spartobacteria bacterium
GCTCTCCCGGAAGCAGCAGAAGAGGAATAATACCATTGTCCCTTTGAAATTGGACTTTGCAGCGGAAAAGGGGGGCATGGCCGTCTCGGCCGTGTGGAGACTGGTCTGCTTTCTCGCACCCTCCCCATCAGACCGCAGCACACAGGCGAGACGCGCTGTGCCCCTCTACTAAAATCCAAAAGCAAGCGGCTTTTGGTATAATACCAAAGTTAGCGCCCAAGAGAAACCCTCCGCCAAACACCCCGAACGCGAAGATCAATAAACTCAAAGCATTCGACCTCGACGGGAACGGCATCTGTCCGCGCGAGGAGTATGAGCGGGCCCACTGGCTGAACTTTGAACGATGCGACAAAAATAAAGATGGATTGCTCGATCGCACCGAGTTCCCCGCGAATGCCATCGGCTATCACGACAAAAACAAAGACGGCGTCCTGTTTGTGGAAGAGATGTAATCTTGGCGATCAGGGTTTGAAGCCGAAGGCCAGCTAGAGCCAAGGGACGCCGCGCCGCCGGGGTCCCAAGTTTCAGGCGCGTATGCGCCGTTTCTTGATACAAAGGCGGCATTGCCGCGCAATTCGGACGGCGGCGGCGCGCCATCCCTACCATTGAGAACAAGCGCGCTGCCGCGCGGGAGCACGAAGAATGGCGGCGAGGTCGTCTTTCCGATCCGCAGACTGGCCTCGCGCTTACAAAAGGGGCAACTCCCCAAGCGACAACCTCGCGACGCCTTGGTGATCTGGACTTGAAGGGTTTTTGGCGGAGTAATTGCCCCACTTGAGGGCGTAGTCGAGCGTGTCGAGGAGGTAGAGGTAGTATTGGTTGTCCTTGAACTGTCCGTAGCGGGCGGTGGTGGTTTCGCCGTCGCCATAGACGGTGAGGGCGAAGTTCGCCTCCCTGTCATCCAAGGTGTAGGTGCGGAGTGCCTGCTTCGCAGCGCTGGCTTCGTAGGTGAGGAGTTTGCCCTCGGGCACCGGCCAACCCATGAGGTAGAAATCCCAGACATCCTTGTTCCATGGCTGTGTGGGCTTTTGCGCCCAGGCTGGCTTGTCGGCGCTGAAGAGCTCGATGCTTCCCTTGGCACTCCCGAGGTGGCCCTCTGGATACGACGACCAATAGGATTTTTTGTCCCACTGGAGCCGGTCAAACTGGTCGCTGGTCTGGAATTTGATGCCGACCTCCAGATTCACTGGTTCGCCGGTGCGCGGCAGTTTACCGGTGGTGTCGAGTGGCGGAATGTTTTTGAATTGGTAGCTGATGTCCATGCGCCCGTTGGCGGCGATGGAGTATGTGTATTCGACATTGAATGCCTCGAGGCTTCCGGTGATATGGACCACGACGGCGTTGTCTTTTTTCTCGATGCGGATGTCTTTCAATTTCCACGCGTCAAGAAAGGGACTCTCGTAGATGACAGTTTTTGTAATCACAGAAGGGGTCTTCCCGATATCGGGATTGATGCCCATGAGATGGAATTCCTCGAGTTTGAAAATGTGCGGTATCGGGCCGACGAGGGGAATGCTGGCCTCGCCGTGTTTGATGCTTTGGATGAGGCCGGTGGCGCGGTCGATCACGACAGCGAATTTCTCGCCTTGAATGGTGATCTGGCCGTTGGCCTCGCCCACTTCGGGGGCGCCTTCCAGCGCGGGGGCTTCGGGTTTTGCCGAGGTGCCGAGGGCGATGTGGTAGTCGTCGACGAGCTTCTTCGAGCGGTCGAGGAAGGACACGGCAACCTCGGTGCCGGCTTTCCAATCGGCGGCGGGGAGTTCGATCGTGCCTTTCTTATGCGGCTCGATGGGCGGGCAGGCGAGTTCCTGTGTTTTGCCATCGTAGCTCACGCGCATCGTGATCTGGTCGAGCGTGGTGTGGTCGAAGCGGTTTTGCACGGGCAGGGAAATGGGTTTGCCGGGCTCGAAATGCGCGACCTGCGTTTCGAGCAAGCGCACAGGGCTGTAGGCTTTTTTCACATTCCAGAATTCCGGCTTCGGCCGGCGCCATTCGTCGATGATACCCCAACGGGCGGTGCCGAATATGTTCGGGAGCGTGCTGGTTTCGCCGACAGGAATTCTTGCATCACCTTTGTGGAAGCGCCTCACGGCACCACGCGAGAATTTGGCGGTGGGGTCGGGCAAGATCGTCATGTCGTCGCAGTAATTCCATATCGCCGCGCCGATGCTGCCGTTAGAGGAGAAAAGCGAGGTCCAAGCGTGGTCGAGGCTACGCCCCCAGTAATCGCGCGAGTTCAGGTCATGAACCCACAATTCCACGCCATGCCCGAGCACATGCATCCACTCGTCATAAATGTAAGGCCTGTCGGTTTTCTCGTAACTCTGATTCCACGAGGGGTAGTGCCAGCTTTTGATATCATAGCTTTTGTGCTCGGGGTCGTCCTTCACCTGATAGCTCGCCGTGATCTTGCGTGAGGAATCGAGCTTGCGGGCGAACTCGGCTGTGGCCGCGAAGTTCCGGCCGAAGACGCTTTCGTTGCACAAAGACCAAATGATGATCGAGGGGTGACTGCCGTAGTTGAGCATCACCTCGCGCTGTTGGTTGGTGAAGAGGTGCTCGTATTGCGAGTCGTCGTGCATGTCGCGCGACTCCCTGTTGGCCTTGCCGCAATCGAGCACGGCCGATTCGAGGTTCACATAAAGCCCCTTCTCGTCGCACTGCTCGACGAAGCCGATGCCTGGCGGGTAGTGCGAGGTGCGGACGAAGTTCATGTTCGCCTCCTTGAAAAGATCCACATCGATGTTGTCGACCGCAGGCTCAGGAACGAAGCCCTTGAGCGGGTTCACGAGGTGGCGGTTAGCGCCTCGGAGTTTCACGCTCTTGCCGTTGATGAGCAGGTTGTGTTTTTCGTCGAAACGGATGTCACGAAAACCAATCCGCTTCGAGTAAACCGCCGTGGGTTGCCCAGGTGCCTTGCTCGTGATCTCGAGGCGATACAAGCGCGGATGCTCGGCATCCCAAGTTTGAGGCGAGGCGACCTCCGCCTTCCAAGTGACCTGCGACTGGTCGAGCTGGCAATCGGGCGTGGCGAGCGGGACGTCCTTGCCTTCGGGATCGAACAGGCGGAACGAGGCAGTCGCTTTCGGGTCGGGCGTTTCCACCTGTCCTGTGACGGTGAGGGTTGCGGTCTTGCGGTCCTCCGAGAACGGCGACGAGACGATGGGAAATTCAAAAAAAGACTTCGGCCGCGCCTGCAGCGAAACGCTCCGGACGAGGCCACCGATGGCGCGAAGGCGCTTGCCATTGAAAGCGATGTCCTTGCTGAGGTCGGTGATCTCGAGCGCGATCCAAGCGTCCTGCCCGGGAGTCACTACCGAGCTGATGTCGCACTCCCACGGCGTCCAACCACCCTGATGCTCGGTGATGAATCTTCCATTCACCCAGACCTTCGTGAATTCATGTGCACCCTCGAAGCGGAGGCGGATTTTTTGTCCCGCGAAGTCAGCGGGAATGGTGACCTTTCGCTTGTAGGCCATCGGGATGTTCTCCTTGATCGGATGCCCCTCACGGAACACATCCCCCGGCACCGGCATGGTTTTCCAACCCGTCGGTTCGGCGAGTTCCTTCCCAAAGCCCTCCGGCGCGGGAATCTGAAAATGCCAGGTGCCATCGAGCGAAACATCGGCATCCCCCACCCCGTCGAGCTTCTCGAGCGGAGAGCCGTGCGAGAAAACGGCGAATGCGGTGAGTTGAAGAAAAACGAACGGCCAGCGGAGGCAATTCCCAAGGCGGGCAAAGGCGAGGTCGATCATAAGCGATTTATCATTGGGATATGTGACGATCATGTAGCGAAAAGTGTTCCCACAGCACCTTCAGGGGCTTTTTTGGCACCCACTGTGCCGTGGGGCCGTGCTGAAGCCGGATGCGGATTCGTTAGGATAATAGGACATCGCATGAATTTCAGGCGGTGTCAGCAAAGTCAATGCCAGAGACGCTGCGCGGACGGGCATGAATTGATGGGAGAAGGGGGAAGTTCCTTGCGGGAAAGGGGCGGTTATCATTTCTTCAAAAAGACAAATGGGGTTGGCCATCTCCACTCTTATTAAGCCCATTATCGATTCTGACAACCTAGCCATTTAGCCATTTTTTCGGAGCACGATTATTTCCTTTTGCGAGTTTCGATGCGGTTTTTCGAGATGGCAGTGGAGCCCGGCACTTTCCATCTAGCCAAATGGCTAGGATGACTGAGAGGCCTTTGCTGCTATATATTTTCCACTTTCGCGAATCAGATCCATTTCAAAATGACAACAAGATCCCCGTTAAACGCATTCCGACTCTTTTTTTTAGTATGGCTGTTCGCTCTCGCGACAACCGGAGCGGGTCTCTGCGGAGCGAGCACTGGCGAGGCTCGGGCGCATGTTCGCTTCTCGGAGGATTGGGCCTTTCGTCTCGTTGAGGCATCGGGTGACGAGACCCCTGTTTTCGATGATGCGAAGTGGCGGAAACTCGATCTACCGCACGACTGCAGCATCGAGCAACCCTACGATCCCGCAATGGCCGGGGGCTCATCTTTCGGATATCTTCCAGGCGGCA
>CAIWSO010000334.1 GCA_903915315.1 uncultured Spartobacteria bacterium
GCTGCCGCTATGGCCCTTGCAAAACGCCTCACCGTCATCACCGGCGGTCCCGGTACTGGAAAAACCTACACGCTCGCCCGTATCCTCGCCCTCCTTATCGACGGAGGGATTGATCCCAAAAGCATTCAACTCACCGCTCCCACCGGCAAGGCCGCCGACCGCATGAAGGAAGCTGTGAATGAAGCCTGCAAGGGACTGGATGAAGTGATGCGAGCCCAGCTAGAAGTCGCTTCCAGTTCGAGCAAGACGATTCACGCCCTGCTTCGCCACAATCCCGGTAAAAACACTTGCACCTACCACGCCGGACATCGACTGCCCTGCAAGATATTCATCGTGGACGAGTGTTCTATGATCGATACGATGCTCTGGAAGGCGCTTCTGGAGGCTCTGCCCGACGTTGATGCCCGCCTCATCCTACTTGGCGACCCCAACCAACTTGAAAGCGTTGGTCGCGGTAATATTTTCTCTGAAATCGCTGCATCGGAAGACTTGAAGTCCGCCCGCATCAAACTCAAAAAGTCCCGTCGCTTTGCCGACCGTCCAGCCATAGCTCAACTCGCCCTTGCCATCGAAGACCGCAAGGGCGGAGACGCCATTGATTTACTTTCGAGAAATCAACAGCACGCTTGCCCAGATGGGCTTTTTTGGAACGACTCGAATGGCATTTCTGAGATTCTAAATAACCTTCCGCCCGCTGTCCTGGAGGCCATGCAATCAGTAGCATTCGCTCCAACTCCTGAGGCGGCACTGCAAGCTTTGAATCAAGTTCGCATTCTCACCTCGCATCGCATGCCCATCACTGGCAACCAATCGATCGGTTCCGCGATAGAGAAAATCCTACTCGAGAAGTCAGCCGGGAAAAAAATCATCAACCGCCCAGTCATCATCAACCGCAACGACCCCGAGACTGGTCTTCGCAACGGCGAAGTCGGCATCATTTACTCGGATGGAGAAGGAGTGAAGGTCTATTTCGACGACAAGCGCTCAGCGCTCAGCGTCTCCAAGCTCCCTGACCACAGTCCAGCCTGGACCATCACCATCCACCGCTCCCAAGGCAGTGAATACGAGAATGTCGTTGTTCTATTGCCAAAAAAATCTGACAGCCCGCTCGCGACTCGCCAGCTCCTCTACACCGCCATCACCCGCTCTAAGAAGAGTCTCTTCGTTTACGGTTCTAGCGAAGTCATCCAAAAAGCCATATCCCAAAGCGGCCAGCGAACGACACTGCTCGAATTCCATATTGGAAAAACTTTTTTAGTTAAATAGCATTCATTAAACCTTCACTCGCATTATCCCTATATCCTCCGAATTGATGATTTCAATGACCAAAGCCGACTTTGATGTCGATTTGATATTTCCAAAGAATACGCCGAAGCAAAACGCCTGTTTGCATTGGAAAAATAGATAAGTCGAAAAGTCCTTTTTTAAACCAGCTTTTTCTTCACCCTTCAAATTAATGCCCCGCTGGATTTACACCTCACCACCTGATTCCTGCCCGAAGAGCGAGCAGGCTGTTGCCTGTTTTTTGGCTGGGATAGGGGAGGGGTTTTCGATCCGCTGGGGATTTCCCTACGAGGACAATGGCAGCGTCTGGCGCGAGGGCGACTTCATCATCCAAGGCCCCGATGGCCACATCCTCGTTGTTGAGGCCAAAGGCGGCCCCTGCACCGTGAATCCTGCCACCGGCCGCTGGAGCACCTCTGACGGCGAGAA
>CAIWSO010000335.1 GCA_903915315.1 uncultured Spartobacteria bacterium
GCACCGCGCTCTTGCAACTGGCCGCGCCTGTCACTCCAGCCAAGGGCGCGAAGCTGATTGTGAAATTCAAATTCAGCGGCACCGAAGTCCCCTACTTGGAGTCATTGTTCAATAGCCTCGCTGTGTCCGTGACCAACAATCCGCACGGACTCGACGACTGGCTGGGCCTTTTCAAAAACAAAGATCGCAAATATTGGATGAACGACATCTACCTTGCCGCCAAGGCCCATGCTGCTGGTAAGGTGACGGTGACTGGTCTCGATGTGGCCCGTGCTCACTACATCAAGAACCATGTGGATCAATTCGCCACTCGCGTGATGGTGATGGAAGAGCGCCGAAATCCTGTTCAGACCTATGTTCTCGCTCGCGGCATCTACGACAAGCCGATCATGGACCGTCCGCGCGAACGCACCACCCCGACCGCATTCCCGCCTCTTCCCAAAGACGCCCCCAAAAATCGTCTCGGCCTCGCGCAGTGGTCGGTGGCTCCGGAAAATCCGCTCACCTCTCGCGTGCAAGTGAATCGCCTCTGGCAGCAAATCTTCCGCCACGGCATCGTCAAAACCTCGGAGGATTTCGGTTTGCAAAGCGCCCAACCGACCCACCCCGAGCTTCTCGATTATCTCGCCGTGGATTTCCGAGAGAACAAATGGGACATCAAGCGCGCCATGAAAAACATCGTGATGAGCGCCACCTACCGCCAGTCCTCGAAGCGCCGCGAAGACCTCAAGGAGATCGACCCGGAGAATAAACTCCTCGCCCGCGCGCCGCGCTATCGCCTCCCGGCCGAGTTGGTCCGGGACAACGCTCTGTCCGCATCCGGCCTCCTGAACGACAAGGTCGGCGGACCAAGCGTGAAATTCTACCAACCCGAAATCTGGAGGGACAAAGCCACCTTCAACTCCTTGGCGAATTTCGGCGTCTACACGCCCCACTCGGGGGACAAACTCTACCGGCGGAGCCTCTATACTTTTTGGAGGCAATCCGTCCCTCCCGCTCAAATGGTGATCTTCGACGCCCCAAGCCGCGAGGCCTGCATCTCCAAACGGGAGACCACCAACACGCCGCTCCAGGCTTTCGTGTTGATGAACGACGAGACCTACCTCGAGTTCTCCCGCAAGCTCGCCGAGCGCCTCTTCACCGACATCAACGGCCCCTGGCAGGAAAAGCTCCATGAGCGCCTCCGCCGTGGTTTCCGCCTCGCCACCGGCCGAAATCCGAAGGACGAGGAACTCCAAGGTTGGATCACCTTCAGCAACGAAAACCTCGCGCGCTTCACCGCCGACCCCGCGAACGCCGAGAAATTTCTCGCCTACGGCGAAAAGACTAGAGAAAAATCCCTGCCGCCTACCGAACTTGCCGCCTTGTCTTTCACTATGTCCACGATTCTCAACCTCGATGAAACCATCACCCGCGACTAAGCGCAGCCACATCTTCGGCGAATAATTTTCTCATCTTCATGACAACACCCTCCCGCTCTGTATGGGCAATCCTTGGTTTCTTTTTGGCAGGCCTAGCCACCGCCGCTTTGATTGTTTCCGGTATCGCGCCAGCACCCCCAGTTCCTGAAAAACTCCTGCTTTTCGTTGGGCGGTTCCATCCGCTCATTGTCCACCTTCCCATTGGCTTCCTTGCCGCTGTGGCGGGTCTTCAAGTTCTGCAATGGGTATTCCGGTTCGATTTCCGCATCGCCAACCGCGTTCTTCTTTGGGTCTGTGCGTTGTCCGCGCTTGCCTCCACCGCCCTCGGAACCCTGCTCATCTGGCCCGGTGGCTACAGTGGCGAAATCCTCTCCGATCACCGGTGGTTCGGCATTGCCACCTCGACGGCCTGCGTCTGGATGCTCCTAGCTCACCACTTTTCGGGTTGGCTTGGCCGGTTTGCCTACGTGTTCTTCCTAGTTGCTTCGCTTGGCCTCGTTGCCGCGACCGGTCACTATGGTGGATCGCTCACTCACGGCGAGGATTACCTCACCGCCTATCTCCCAGTCGCCCTTGGTGGAAAACCCGAGCCGATCCCCGTGGATAAAGGAACCAAGGAAGATGCAGCCATCTACATCGCGGCGATCCAACCGATCATCGAAGCCAAGTGCGTGGAGTGTCACAACCCCTCGAAGAGCAATGGAAACCTGCGCATGGATACCATGGCGCTGCTCCTCGCGGGCGGAAAGCACGGCGCGGCCCTCAAGCCGGGTGACGCTGATGCCAGCTTGATGATTGGGCGTGCCAACCTGCCGCTCGATAACAAGGAACACATGCCGCCCGTGGGGAAACCTCAACTCACCGATCCCGAAATTGAGCTCCTCTCGTGGTGGATCAATCGTGGCGCTAAAGAGCGACTGCCGCTTGTTGACGATCTCCCGCCACCTGCCGCCCTCGCGCTGTTGGAAAAAAATCTCGGGTTCCAAGTCGCCACCCCTGAGGTGCCCATGATGACGTGGGAAGAGGTCGTCAAAGCCGGCGCGACGCTCGCCAAGGTGCCGAACCTCGCCATTCGCCGCTCCTCGATGGATTCTCCTGCCCTAAATATCTTCATCGCTTCTGATGCCAAAAACCCCGACGAACTCATCGCCAGCCTCGAACCGATCAAGGCGAACATCGTCATGCTCGATGCCGGAAAAACCAAAATCTCCGAAACGGCATTTCCGGTTATCTCTGGCTTCGCCAACCTCGAGGAACTCCGGTTGCAGGAAACCAGCACCACCGATAAGGATGTGGCCAAACTCGCCCCGCTCCGAAAACTCAAGAAGATCAATCTCAACAGCACCGAAGTCACGGATCGCTCGGTGGATTTCTTCTCCAAATTTCCGAACATCGTTCAACTCGCCGCGTGGAATACCACCGTCAGTCCAGTAGCCGCGGGCAGCTTCATCAAAACCCGCTTCCCGGAAAACAAAAAACACCGCGTTCAGGAGGAGATCAAAGCTCTCGAAAACCGCCTCGCCGCAATGAAAGTCGAAGTCCTCGGCATCGACATTCCTGACCGCCCCCCGCCACCGATGGTGGATGGCACGCTTTACTGGGCGCCTCTCGCCGCGTCGGCCTCCTCGGAGTATGACGACAAATATCTCGTCAAAAATCTCTACGACGGCACGGTCAAGCTCGGTGATATCGGCACGGCCAATAACCAAGGCTCCGATTACGCGGGTAAGGGCCCCGGACCCTTCATCGTGGTTTACGACATGGGGTCACCGATTGTTTTCTCAGGCCTTCTCTACGCCCAGCGAGCCCTCGCCCAAGACAAGTCCGGCAAAATCGAAATCCGCGTCACAAACGCCGACCCAGGCCAAGCCTCGAAGGAC
>CAIWSO010000336.1 GCA_903915315.1 uncultured Spartobacteria bacterium
AATCATGAAATCGAGTGTAGTATTTCAAGGTGGATTTTGAATACGATTCCGCAAAAAGCGCGCTTAATCTCGCGAAGCACGGGATTGACTTCCAGAAAATCCAAGAAATTTGGGAGGGGAAAGTGATTGCCGCACCAAGCCAAAATAGTCGTGAAAGTCGCTTTTTGGCGATCGGAATGCTAGGTGCAAAATATTGGACAGTGATTATCACGCTGAGAGGCGAAAAGGTTCGGATCATTAGCGCTAGGAGGAGTAGAAAAAATGAAATCAAATACTACAAAAACGCCTAAACCAACCACGATGGAGAATCTTGAGGGGAAATTTGAATCCAACCAAGATGTAAGCGATTACTTTGATTTCTCACGACCCATTGTCTGGGGAGGCAAGCGAAAGGGCGCTGGCCGCAAATCTCTTGGCAAAGTGAGGAAGCAGGTGCTCCTTTCCTCTGCGGTCATTGCCAAGATCGATGCGATAGCAAAGAAAAAGAAGCGCAGTTTTTCCGCCATCCTAGAGGACGCCTGCGTAGCTCTCCAATAAGGCGCCTTCGTATCCCGATTTTCCAATCGGCGCGGAAACTCCTGACGAGTCAGGATGAACGGGTAAAAAACCGGTAGGGTTGTTTCGCCGAAACGACCCACTGAGCGGCCAAGCCGCCCCCGTGAATTTCCCGCGAATGCAGCGAATCCCCGCGAATAAAGAAACAAGTTTTCAGAGTTCAGTTTTCAGCATCCCGGCATTCGCATCCATCTGCCCCCATTCGCGGGCAAAAGATCGCTCCGGTTTTCGTTATGTGGGCGAGACGCGCCACGCTCCTTGAGACGGCGCATCAGCGCCTGAATCTTGGGACCCCTCGGCGAGGCGTCCCTACCCATCATTCGCGTCCCTACCTATCATTCGCGGGCAAAAAATCTTTCCGCTTTCCGCCTTCAAATTTCCGGTTTTTCTTCCCCTCCGCGTCCCGGCGCCTGTGCGCGAGATCCCTTTTCTGGTCCCCAGGCCGTTTTCCCTATTCCCCACTTCCTTTTCAAAATTACAGATTGACGATTCTATCGTCAGATTGTAATAAATTCGTCAAATGTTTCAAAGGCAGTTACAAAAAACTCTTGAGCGTTTCGCGAAGGCGTTTCCCGTAGTGGCAATCACCGGACCCCGGCAGTCGGGGAAGACGACGCTGGCGCGGAGTTTTTTTTCTGGGCTGAAATATGTGAGTTTGGAAGATCCTGCAGAGCTGGCCTTTGCCGAAGAGGATTCGAGGGGATTTCTGGCCCGTTTCTCCAAGGGAGCGATTTTCGACGAAGCCCAGCGCTGGCCTGCGCTTTTTTCGTATCTGCAGGGGTTGGTGGATGAGGATCGAACGCCCGGGCGCTTCGTTGTCACAGGCTCGCAGCAATTTGGCTTGATGGCAGGAATCACCCAATCCCTTGCCGGTCGCGTGGGAATGACGAGGTTGCTCCCTTTGTCCCTCGCGGAGATTCCCGGCGAGCGGTTGGGAAGTTTGGATGAAATGCTTTTGCGGGGAGGTTATCCCGCGCTGTATTCGGGAGCGGTTGATCCCGGGGACTGGCTGGCGAGTTATGTTGCCACCTATGTGGAGCGTGATGTGAGGCAGGTCTTGGAGGTGCGGGATCTGATGGTCTTCCAGAGGTTTCTCAGGCTCTGTGCAGGAAGGACTGGCCAACTTCTCAATCTCAACGCTTTGGCAGGCGAGGCGGGTATTTCCCACAGCACCGCCCGTGCGTGGATGTCCGTGCTGGAGTCGAGTGACATTGTGTATTTGCTCCCGCCCTACCACAGAAATTTCGGCAAGCGTCTGGTGAAAACACCAAAACTCTATTTTCTGGATGTGGGGCTTGCCGCATGGCTTTTGGGTATTCGCTCGGCCGAGGTGCTGGACATGCATCCAAGCAGGGGGGCATTGTTTGAGACACTTGTGGTGAGCGAGTTCCTCAAGCAGCGGTTCAATCAAGGAAAGCCTGCAGACTTGTATTTCTGGCGCGATAACAGCGGCCATGAGGCGGATCTCCTTTTTGAAAAGGAGGGGCGCTTGCAAATGGTGGAAATCAAGTCCGGACAAACCGTGACGAGCGATTACATCCGGGCTGCTCAAAAATCGAGCAGATTTGCCGCAGACGAGGCCTTGGCTCCCTGGCTCATTCATGGCGGCGAGGATACCTACGAACGCCATGGGGTGCATGTCATGGGCTGGAAAACATTTTCGAAATTCGGTTAATTCCATCTCATCGCGGTTGACTGGAGATCCGTGCCGCACATAGCCAGGGCGTCCGCGCCCCCGGGAGCGCCGACGTCCCCGTCGGCCCTGCCCCTCAAGGGGGGTGTGCATCACCGCCCACATTTTTTGCCCGCGAATGCAGCGAATCCCCGCGAATAAAAACCAAAGCAGACGATCTTTGTATTCTTCTCCCTCCGCGTCCCGGCGCCTCGGCGCGAGATCCCTTTTCTGGTCCCCATTCGCAGGCCGCTTTCCATACACTCCTCTGTGCTCTCCTTTTCTTTGACTCGCTCGTGCTCACTCCTTCGCCCTTCGGGCCAATCTGCGATTGCTCTATCTCGTGCCTGCCCCGGCGCTCGGTTGTGGTTAAAATTCCGGATTTGCGTCCCCCTCCGCGTGAGCCCCATCCCCTCCCTCTGGGCCTTGTAAGATTCGTTTTTTAGTTGGCTTCACGATTCTTGAGGTCTAGCTTGCAAGTATGATTACCGATTCGCTTCTGGATAGAATTACCGTGGAAGCTGGTAAATGCGGAGGCCGTCCTTGTATTCGTGGTTACAGGATTCGGGTGGTTGATTTGCTTCAACTCCTAGCTGCCGGTGCCACGCGAGAGGAAATCTTGGCCGATTATCCCTTTCTTGAGCCCGAGGATCTAACCGCCGCGCTGACCTACGCCGCGCTCCAAGCCGACCATGCCGTGCTATCGCCAGCCGCTGCATGAGGTTTCTGATCGATGCTCAACTCCCGCCCACGCTTGCCGATTGGCTCAAGCGCATGGGCCGAGATGCCTCTCACGCCCAGCACTATGGGCAAGGCCGGATGACAGATGCGGAACTTCATCAGGTCGCCATAGCCGAGGATCGAATTCTCATAAGCAAAGACGAAGATTTCTTTCACCTTGCCTCCCGTCCGGGCGACCGCCTTCGCTTGCTTTGGTTGCGCATGGGAAATTGCAGAACGAGACCGCTTCTGACAGCTCTGGAAAAAGTTTGGCCAGACATTGAGGCCGAATTTCAAAACGGCCAACGAATCATCGAAATCCGCTAGGGGCTCCTCTGCTTTCCTCCGCGTGAGCACCTGTTTCCATACACTCCTCTGTCTCCGTGTCCTCCGTTCTCCGTGGTTAAAATTCCGGTTTTTCATCCCCTCCTTCGTGTGAGCTCCCATTTTCTTACCCTTCGTGTTTTCGTGCGTTGACCCGTTCGCTCCCGCTCATCTTGCCCTGACGGGCTCACTGCGTGAGTCTCCCGAGCGGCTTCCCAAGCCGCCTGGGTCGTGTGCACCCCTTTACGACGGCGCCCCCACGCCTGAAACTTCGGGCATCTCGGCGTCAACTCCGAGACTCTCCGCGACTGGTTTGCCGAAACGACCCACTTGAGCGGCCAAGCCGCCCCCGTGAATTTCCCGCAAAGGCGCGAAGCGGCAGCGCGACTGAAAACTGGGATGACTGAAAACTGACATCTCTCTTCTGTCTCTCTATGGGCA
>CAIWSO010000337.1 GCA_903915315.1 uncultured Spartobacteria bacterium
ACCGCAAATGAAAGCAAAAGACACAGTGAATTCTTCATGGATTTTTTTGCCGCGCAGTCCCCTTGGGGAGCCTACGCCAGGATGTCGCGGATGATGTGCCCGTGGACATCGGTGAGTCGGAAGTCGCGACCTTGGTAGCGATAGGTGAGGCGCTGATGGTCGATGCCCATGAGGTGCATGAGAGTCGCGTGAAGGTCGTGAACATGCATCGGCTTATCGATGATGTTGTAGCAGTAGTCGTCGGTCTTCCCGTAGGTAATGCCGGGCTTGGTGCCTCCGCCGGCGAACCACATGGTAAAGCAGCGCGGATGGTGGTCGCGGCCGTGGTTTTCCTTTGTGAGAGCGCCCTGGCTGTAGGTCGTGCGGCCGAATTCCCCGCCCCAGATGACGAGCGTGTCGTCGAGCATGCCAAGGCGCTTGAGGTCCTTCACGAGCGCGGCCTGCGGTTGGTCAGTATCCTCACACTGCCAGCGGATTTGGGTGGGCAGGTTGAAGTGCTGATCCCAGCCGCGATGATAGAGCTGCACGAAGCGGACGCCGCGCTCGGCGAGGCGGCGGGCCATGAGGCAGTTGTAGGCATAGGTGCCCGGGGTTTTGACATTCGGCCCATACATGTCGAGCGTCTCTTGCGATTCCTGCGAGAAATCGGTGAGTTCCGGCACGGCGGTCTGCATGCGGTAAGCCATCTCGTATTGGGCGATGCGAGCGATCACCTCGGGGTCCATGCTTTGGCGGGCCTCTTCGTTATTTTGCCGCGCAAGTTGGTCGAGCATGCGACGGCGGTCGGCACGTTCGATACCATTCGGATCCTGGAGGAAAAGAACCGGCTCACTGCCTCCACGGAAGTTAATACCCTGATGCTCGCTGGGCAGGAACCCGGAACCCCACAGACGTGAGGAGACAAACTGCGCCGTGCCCCTACCCTGGCTGATCATGACGACAAAGGCGGGCAAATTTTCATTCATGCTGCCGAGGCCATAGCTCATCCAAGCTCCGAACGACGGGCGTCCGGGCAACTGGTGTCCACTTTGAAGGAACGACACGCCGGGCTCGTGGTTGATCTGCTCCGTGAAGACCGAGTGAACGACGCAGAGTTCCTTGGCGACGCTGGCCGTGTGGGGGTAAAGCTCAGAAACCCAAAGCCCGTCTTGGTTATTCTCGTATTTTTTAAATTGGAAAATCGAGGGAGCGACCGGCAGGCGCGATTGCCCTGAGGTCATGCCGGTGATCCGCTGGTCGCCGCGCACGGATTTCGGGAGGTCTTTGTCGAACTGATCGTTGAGTTGCGGCTTGTAGTCAAAGAGGTCCATCTGCGACGGACCGCCGTGCTGAAAGAGATAGATGACCCGCTTGGCCTTCGGCGCGAAGTGGGGCGACCCGAGGAAACCTCGCTCAAAAGGGCTAGGGACGCCTGCAAATAGGTTGTTGCCCATCATGGAACCGAGCGCCATGGTGCCGATGCCTTGCGCCATTTTTCCGAAAAACTGGCGCCGAGTCAGGTTGAGGAGGTGGTCTTCGACGGGATGTCTCATAGTTTTTTAGGGTTGATGGAGTTTAATCGCGGGTGATGGTTTCGTCCAAGTTCAAGATGGTGGACATGGTGAAAGACAGGGCGGCAAGCTCGGTGGGCGGGAGGGATTTTTCGCGAGACGTTTCGCCGTAGGCGAGGAACTTTTCGGTATTCTCGGCGCTCGCCTTGAAGCGCTCAAGGTTTTCGTTACTGAAGGAAATCCAACTTTGAAGTTCCTCCTCCTTCGGATTGCGGCCGGTGGCGAGGCGGAAGCCACGGCGCAGGCGCTCGTTGAGCTTTTCCTGCCAAGGGCCGTTGATGTCGGTGAAGAGGCGCTCGGCGAGCTTGCGGGAGAACTCGAGGTAGGTCTCGTCGTTCATCAACACGAATGCTTGGGTCGGGCTATTCGTCAGAGCTCGGCGAGTCGTGCATGACTCGCGCGAAGGCGCGTCGAAAATTTCCATTTGGGCGGGTGGCACGGATTGCTTCCACAACGTGTAGAGTCCGCGCCGGAAGAGCTTGTCGCCGGTATGGCGGGTGTAGAAACCATAATTGGAGCGGCCATTCATGGATTTTTCCTTCCAGATTTCTGGTTGGTAGGTTTTGACGCTTGGGCCGCCGACTTGTTCATTGAGAAGTCCGGAGGCCGCCAGAGCGTTGTCGCGGATCAACTCGGCCGGAAAACGGAAACGCGGCGCGCGGGCGAGGAGTTTATTTTCTGGATCGATCTCCTTGAGGTCCTCGCGGCGCTTGGAGGACTGACGGTAGGTGGCACTCATAACGATGTTTTTCATCACGCGCTTGGTGTCCCACTTGCTCTCACGGAAATCCACGGCGAGGTAATCAAGCAACTCGGGATGCGTCGGCAACGTGCTCTGTAAGCCGAAATCCTCGGAGGATTTAACGATGCCATTGCTGAAGAGTTGTTGCCAGAGGCGGTTCACCTGCACGCGGGCGGTGAGCGGGTTTTCCGGAGCCACCGACCACTGCGCGAGGCCGAGGCGGTTTTTCGGGGCGTCTTTCGGAAGGGGTGGGAAGGCAACCGGCGTGGTGCGTTCGCGCGGGCGGTCCTTGAGCGGCTTGTCATAAACGCCGCGGTCGAGCACATAGGTCTGAACCGGGGTCGGGCGCTCTTCCATCACCATCACGCGGGAGGCGCATTGGTCGAAATGGTTTTTGAGATAGTGAGCACGGGCGAAATCGAGGCCCGTGGCGGGCGACTTGCCCGCAGCGTGGGCCTTGGAGGCAAGGTAGGTGTCGTTCATCCAATAGACGCGGTCCTTGTTTTTGAACAATGCCAACCAGTCATCCAAGCCGTGCGGGTTGTTCCCGGTGGCGACCCGGAAGCTGTTCGAAAGAGCGCTTCCGCAAGCAGCCTCAGAGCCTTGGAACTTGAGTTTGACGATGAGCTTAGCGCCCTTGGCCGGAGTCACGGGGGCGGCGAGTTGGAGGAATGCAGTGCTGTCGATGCCAGGGATACCGAGCTTCCAGCTATTAGCGGGATTGGCGGCTTGGGCGGAGGTGAGTTCCGGGCTGAGGCCTTGGAAGGTCGAGCGGATGGCCGTGACGGCAAGAGGTGCACGTTTGCCGCCCTGCTCCAATTCAACCTGGATATCGGGCAAGGCTTGGCGGATGGTCGCCAAATCCATCCCAAGCACCGAGCTCACGCTGTCGAACTGGTAGTTCCAGAGGTAAGTGAACGGGTTCACCGAATCCACGCGGACGGTATTGATTGGCGTTTCCGGCAAGCCGAACTCCAGGACCATTTCCTCGCCGGGAGCAATCGGGAATATCGGGTGAATGGCATTTCCTTCCGAAAAAAACCGATCTTTGTGCTCCGGGATATCGAAATTGATGGTGCCCAGTCCGGCCCCGGCGAATCCATTGTCATCCTTGGCTGAAGCCAAGCCCTCATCTTTTTTCGAGGATCTCTTGGCTCCTGCCGGTGCGAGAACGGCCCAGTCGATGCCCTTGCTTTCATCAGGCACCTTCACCGCCTCGGGGCCCTTGTCATCGCGGACGGGTTGGAGGTCAGCGAGCGTCTTCTCGACGGATTCCATGACTTTCTTCTGGAGCTCGGTCGGAACTTGCACAAATGGCGGGTAGGCCCGGGCGCGACTGCCGTCCTGACGCTCAAGGCCCACTTCATTGATGCTATTGAAATAGGCCATCAAGCTGAAGAAATCGTTCTGGGAGATCGGGTCGAATTTATGGTCGTGGCAACGGGCGCAACCCACCGACATTCCCATCACGGCCGTGCCGTAGGTACTCACGCGGTCCACCGCGTATTCGATGAGCCA
The DNA here is from genome assembly GCA_903915315.1 of uncultured Spartobacteria bacterium. Classification (GTDB taxonomy): domain Bacteria; phylum Verrucomicrobiota; class Verrucomicrobiia; order Chthoniobacterales; family Terrimicrobiaceae; genus UBA967. The sequence continues at coordinate 3,811 of CAIWSO010000337.1, forward strand.
CTCTTCCGGGATGGCTCCGCCCTCGTTGGTGATGCCGTGGTTACGGTTGAAGGAGGTAGCGACCTTCTGGTCGAGAGTGGCGTTAGGCAAAAGATCGCCGGCCAGTTGCTCAGTGAGGAACTGGTCGTAAGGCATGTTTTTGTTGAAGGAATTGATTACCCAATCGCGCCACGGCCAACTGGTGCGGAGCATTTCGTGATGGATGGCGTTGCTATCACCGTAGCGGGCGAGGTCGAGCCAGTCGATCGCCATGCGCTCGCCGTAGTGGGGCGACGCCAACGCGCGGTCCACCATGTTTTCGTAGGCCTTCTCGGAGGTGTCGGCCATGTAGGCGTCGGTTTCCTCGGGAGTCGGAGGTAGGCCGAGGAGGTCCATGTGCACGCGGCGGACGAGGGTTTCCTTGTCGGCTTCGGGCGAGGGCTTGATGCCTTTGGATTCCAGCTTCGCGAGGATGAAGTTGTCGATGGGCGTGCGCGGCCAAGTCTTGTCCTTCACCTCGGGCACCGCTGACTTCACAGGCGCAACGAACGCCCAGTGAGGCTCGTATTTCGCGCCTTGGCGGATCCACTCGGTGACTGTTGCGATTTGCTCCTCAGTGAGCGGTTGTTTCTTCGCGTAAGGCGGCGGCATGACCTCGTGCGGTTCGTGCGACACGATTCTTTGAAGGAGAAGGCTTTCCTCAGGCTTGCCGGGCACGACGCCGTAGCGGGGAGGTTCGCCCTTCTTGGCGAGATTGGCGCGCGAGTGTTCTTCTGTATCAAGGCGGAAAGGGCTAGTCTGGTTGTGGGAATCGGGGCCGTGGCAGGCGAAGCAGTTGTTCGACAAAATCGGACGCACCTGACTGCTGAAGGAAATCTTCTCTCCACTAGCTTGAAGGGCGGCGGCAGGCATATTTGCATCAACCGTGGTAACCTTCGTGGAGTTTTTATCCGATGGGGCTGGGGAGGCAGCAGGCTCGGGGGCTTTTTTACAGGAAGCCAAGGGCCAAGTGAGCGCCATCAAAAGAATGATGGGGAGTTTTTTCATGATTCGTAAAGACTAGCCGGAATAAACCCTTTGTCATTTATTTTTAAATGCACAAATCCATCATTTTTGTATCCAAATCTATCACTCCCGTGAGTTTTCGAACTCAACTCCCAGCGGGGCGGCTACGAGACTAAGAACACCGAGAGTTATTTGATTTTGAAGTAGTCCGATTTCACATTGAGGAAACAGGCGGTTTCCTTCAGGCACGCTCGCATCCACCATCCACAATCCCTCTTTCTGTGAGAGATTGGCGGGCGTCTCGACTGTGTGCGTTGGGGTGCTCGTTTTTTTCCAAAACAATAGAGTAAAATCTGAGTGATTCATGGAGCGGCTAGAAACAACCATTTCCTGTTCCCTCTGGAGAGCAGGATGCTGAAGGCTTATGCAAATAACTCGGTGATGACCCGCGAAGGTTTGGTGACTGGGGTGAGGGTCTGGTTTAGCCCTTGGAACTGATAGCTAAGCTTTTTGTGATTCAAGCCCATCGAGTGGAGGATGGTCGCCTGAAGATCATAAACACTCACCCTGTCTTTGATCGCGCGGTAGCCGATGGGATCGGTTTCGCCGAAGCTGCCGGATTTGACACCCGCGCCCGCCATCCAGATGGTAAAGGCGCCGGGATTGTGGTCGCGGCCGATGAATTTCATCTCGGTGCCACCGCGGTTTTCGCGCATCGGCGTGCGGCCGAACTCGCCGCCCCAGATCACGAGCGTGTCCTCGAGCATACCGCGTTGTTTAAGGTCGGTGATCAAACCATAGGTGGCTTGGTCGACACTCTTGCACTTTTGGATGAAGCCGCCATTCAAAGCCTCACCCTCGGCAGCACCATGGGAGTCCCAACCCCAATCGAACAACTGGATGAAACGAGTTCCGCGCTCGGCAAGGCGTCGTGCCAAGAGGCAGTTATTGGCGAAACTCGAACCTCCGGGATGCGAACCGTAGAGGGCATGAATGTAGTCGGGTTCCTTACGGATGTCGAAGGCGTCGCTCGCGTGAATCTGCATGCGGAAGGCAGTCTCGTATTGCTGGACGCGGGCGATCGTCTCGGGATCCTGCATTTCCTCATGGGTTTCCTCGTTGATGCGTGTGATGGCATCGATCGCCTTGCGCCGCACATCGCGGGGAATGCCCTCCGGAGACCCTAGATAAAGAACTGGGTCGCCCTCCGAGCGGCACTGCACGCCTTGGTAGACGGAGGGTAGGAATCCGCTGCCCCAAACAGCTTTTCCAGCGTCCGGTTGGTTACCCCCCGAAGCCAGCACGATGAAGCCTGGGAGGTTTTGGTTGTCGTTGCCAAGTCCGTAGGTAGCCCACGATCCGATGGCGGGATGACCAAGGATGGTGTGTCCGGTGTGCATCAGGAGCTGGGCTGGGGCGTGGTTGAACTGATCAGTATACATTGACCGGATGATGCAGAGATCGTCGATGATCTTCTCGGTATGCGGCAGGCGGTCGCTGATCCATTGCTTGTTGTCCCCGGCCTGATGGAAGGGATACTGGGTGCCGAGCATTTTGGGGACACCTTGGATGAAGGCGAAGTTTTGACCTTCGAGGAATTCCTTCGGGCAATCCGCACCATTGAGTTTCGCTAGGTCGGGCTTGTAATCGAAAAGCTCAAGCTGGCTGGGAGCACCCGCCATGTGCAGGAAGATCACGCGCTTGGCTTTCGGTGCAAAGTGGGCCAAGTGCGCATCAAGAGCCGACTGGTTTCCGGCGTGGCCGATGGAAGCCAACTCGCCCGCAAGCACATCCATTTTCATACTCGAAAGCCATGCGGTACCGAGACCAGCGATGCAGGATTTTAAAAACTGCCGACGTGTGTTGAGCAGTCCGTTGTCGTGCCTGAGTTGTTGAATCACATTCATAGCTTGAGGTTTTGGGTTTACTTGGTGAGAGACGTGTCGAGGTTGAGTAGGACGCTGGCGAGATTGATCATGGCAGCTTGGTCGGGGGTGTCGGCCAAGGGCTTGGAGCCATCTGCCGAATATTGGGTGACGAGATCCTCGCGGAGTTTGGTCAAAACATTGAGCGCTTGATCCGTCGGCTCGATCTGCGTGGCGAGCATGTAGCCGTGGGCGAGTTTCTCTCGCAGTCCGCCGCCGGATACCTGTTCCATTTTCTGAGCGAGGCTACGCGCCATCTCGATATAGGCGGGGTCGTTGAGCGTAATGAGCGGCTGGAGTGGAGTGTTGGTGCTGATCCGCTGAGTCGCGCAAACATCCCGCATGGGTGTGTCGAAGGTCATCAAGCTGGGATAGGGCGATGTGCGCTTCCAATAGGTGTAGAGGGCTCGGCGGAACCGGTCAGGCCCCTCGGCTGCGGTCCACTTCCAACCGCTCCAGGCCTTCACGCTATCAGGTTGAGGCGGCATCACGGAGGGGCCGCCATCGCGGTTCGCGAGGAGGCCGGAAATGGCGAGCGCCTGGTCGCGGATCATCTCGCCAGTCAGTCGGGTACGAGGACCACGGGCGAGCAGGAGGTTTTTGGGATCCTGTGCGGCGAGCTCAGGCGAGGCCTTGTGGTCTTGGCGATACGTCGAGGAAAGTACCATTTCTTTGATGAGAACCTTGGGCTTCCATTTGAAATCATCGCGGAAGGCTACAGCCAAATAGTCTAGCAGAGGTTGGTTGGTCGGGTTCAGGCCTGTGGTACCGAAATCACCGAGGGTTTGGACAATCCCGTTGCCAAAGAGTTCGGAGAAAATACGGTTCACGAACACCCGCGAGAAGAGGCTATTTTGAGGATGTGTCATCCACTCGGCCATTTCGCGCCGGTTGCTGGCGGGGGCTTTGTAGGGATTCAGAATTTCCGGAACTCCGGGTCCTAGGACCTTGCCTTTGTTTTGAGCGTTTCCTCCGATCCAGAGGCGGGTCTCGCGGGTATTTTCCGACGGACGATCGAGCATGACGGGGAATTTCGTGCCCTTGACCCCAGCGATATATTGGTTCAGTTCACCGATGCGTTTGGTGAGAGCGACATGCTCGGAATCGGCAAGTAAACGCTGCCAACCCGGATTGGCGATGATGTGAATCTGGAATTTCCGCAGCGGGGTAGCTTGATTTCCGCTGGTAGGTTGGTTGGATCGCAGATCCGCAACAAGTTTCTCCCCCTCCGCCAATGTGAGCGGAGCCTGAAGCACAATCACGGCTTCCATTTTGCGGAAGAGCTTGGGATATCCGCCAAATCCGGCAGCGGTTTGGTCGAGACTGCGTTCCGGCGCATTCGGACCGGCCAAGCCGTCGCCATAGACAAAAGAAAGCGGAACGGGGGTGCGTTTGCCGTCGGGCGCGACTTTGCTAAGGGCGATGTTCGAGAGCACTGATCCGCGGAAGGGAGCTTTCGCCAAGTCATCAGAGTCGGGAAGGATGGTGAACTTGATCGCGGTATAGGGGTCAGTGCCCGCTGGAGGACGAAGGGTGACATTGTAGGTGGTGTCCATCGGTTGGGTGCCCTCAGTGAAGATGACCCCGTCTTTGTGTTTCAAGCCCCCAGAGTTGATCTTGAGATCGAGAATTTCGGGCAGAATCCAGGCCTGATCTTTGTTGATCCATTCTGCGCCACGGCGATTGCGCTGGTTTTGGAGTGAAATCCGCTCGAGTTGCGCATCGGTGGCTTTTTGTTGCTCGGTCGAGTCGCTGGCGAGGACATGCAGCGGAAAGTCGTCATCGAGATCGCAATCCTCGCTGCTGTTGAAGTAGCTCATGAACTTGAAGTAGTCGTCGTGAGGGATCGGTTCGTAGGGGTGCGAGTGGCACTGGACGCAGCCCATCGTGATTCCCTGGAGGCTATTCCAATTCGTGCTGATGCGGTCGATCACCGCCTCTACACGGAATTGCTCGTCGTCCGTGCCGCCTTCGGTATTGGTCTTGGTGAGGCGCTGGAAGAGCGTGGCTTTGAGTTGGTCCGTGGTGGGTTTGTCAGCGAGGTCGCCGGCCAACTGGTCGCGCACAAACTCGGTGTAAGGCATGTCGCGGTTGAAGGCGGAGATCAGCCAATCCCGGTAAGGCCAGGCCTCGCGGTGGGGGTCTTTTTCCAGACCATAGCTGTCTGAGTAACGGGCGAGATCCATCCACATCGACGCCCAGCGCTCACCGAAGCGGGGCGAGGAAAGCAGGCGATCGGCTGTTTTTTCGTAGACGTCAGACGATGAGTCGGCGAGGAAAGTGTCGAGTTCCTCTTTCGTTGGAGGGAGTCCGGTGATATCAAGCGTAGCGCGGCGCAGCCACTGGGCTTTCGGTGCTTCGGGGGAAGGCTGGAGGTTGTTCTTTTCGAGGCTGGCGAGCACATAGGCATCCATCGGTTTGAGCCCCCAATCCTTGCGCTGGGTCTCTGCGGGCTCTTTTTTCGGGGGAATGTAGGCCCAATGTTCCTCATATTTCGCCCCTTGGCGGATCCACTCTTTGATGAGTTCGATTTCCTGAGGCTTGAGGGGGTCTCTGTGGTGCTCGCCGTGTGCAGGCGGCATCACATAGCGTGGGTCGGTTGAAGTGATACGCTTGATGACCTCCGAGTTGTCGGGATCGCCGGGGATGATGATTTTTTTGCCGTTAGAGGAAACGCCCAAGGCCTCATCGCGGTAGATGAACGATACGCCGGCACTTTTCTTCACGCCGCCGTGGCAACCGGTGCATGAGGTATTCAAAATAGGCCGGATGTCGCGATTGAATAAAACCTCACGCGGCGCCGCAGCCAGAGAAGATTGGACCGCTTCTTTTTTCTCCGGAGGATTCGCCACCTGTTCAGGTGCTTTTTTGCAGGATACAAAAAATAGAATCAGAGCGCAGGCCACAGACGCGCTAACAATAGGCAAGAGGGTTTTCAGGATTCTCATTTTGCTTGGGGTTGTTGTGGAGCTGCGGAGATCGTGACTGGCGTACCGACGATGCGAACCGGTCGACCATGCGCGACGGTGAGGCGTTCCTCAAGGGCCTTAGCCCCAGCGGCATCAATTCCAGTGCCCGCGACATAAACGCTACGAAGGGATTTCATTTTCGCAAGAGAGTCGGCGCAGGCGGGAGTCACCTTGGTCCCGAAGAGGTTTAAAATTTCGAGCGCGGGCAACTCGGAAATCGATGCCACAAACGCATCGTTCGCTGCGGTCTGACTCACATTCAAGCTCCGCAGGGATTTGAGGCCCGCCAGACCGGACATCGCCGCCGCGTCCATCGTCGAAAGCGTCAAGTCGGCCTCCACCAAATATTCGGCGAACGACTGTAGCTTCGCTACTCCATCCGCTCCGAAAGTTCCGGTATGGCTGCAAACCAGAAAACGCAGGGTATCCGTGCCGGCATTCACGTATTTCAAGGAGTCGGGGAAATCGGCGCTGAATGCGACAATCATTGGCTCCAACTTGGTCTTGTTGGCGCGGATGCGCTCGACTGCCTCAAGCGCGAGGCGTTTTTTCTCGTCCTCTAGAGCCTTGCGCTGCTCGGGCGAGACGAGGTTTGCCAAGGCAGCATCGACCTCCGGGGATTTCTTAAGCTCACTGACGCGCGCGGTTTCCGAAGCACCTTGGGCGATCCACCATTTTAGGAAAGTGATTTCGTCCCGCGAAAGTTGAGGTTTATCCGAGGGTGGCATGTGGAGCTTGTCATTCAGCGGCAGATGCAAACGATCAAGAATGGCGCTTTGATCTGGATCACCCGCGATAAGTCCAGGCCCGTCATCCCCCCCCTTGAGTAGCCCCTCGAGGCTGTCCATGCGGAATTCCCCCTCCTGCTTGTCTACCCCGTGGCAGTAAACGCAATTCACCGAGAGGATCGGTTGGACGATTTGAGTAAAAACCACCGGATCTTTCGCCAGCGCCTCGGCTGCAGCTTGACGATTGGCGAGGATTTTCGGGGGTAATTGGTCAAGCGGGTCACCGTGCGTGATCTCACCCCCGTAGTGGCCAGCCTTCGTCATTAACAATACACTCAAACCCAACCCCGCCAAATACCCACCACGAATGAGGCGGGAGTTTTTCTTAGCCAAGGTCGACCAAAGGCTCCAGGCCGTCGTCAGTAACAGAACTCCGCAAAACAAAAAGGCATCCCTCTTGTGCATCTGAATGAGCTCGCCGGTGTAGCTTCCCGTCAAATACAGGCTATATCCGGTCACGAGCGCCAATACCGAGGTTCCTAAAGCAAACAACAAAGCCCAAATAGCATCGACCCGAACCCTTCCACGAGTCACAATCCCCAGCCCCTCCATGGTCATCAGAAGTAGCAGCGCCCCGATCGGCAGGTGTAAAAATACGGGATGGAATGCTCCGATGAAATTGATCCACAACCCCAAAAAGCCAGCCGTTTTGGGATTCGCCAGCCCAGGTTCGCCGATAAACGGCAAAGCGGCCAATCCCGCGGCAGTGCCCACAAAAACCAATACCAGAATGGTGCGAAGCGAAAATATCATCGGTTGGATCTGGTGATTATATGGAGGTTTAATTTTGGAAGAAATAAAACTCATTCCGCGGATTTTGTCATGTGATGCAAATGAATCATGAGAGGGGGGAGGAAGTTTTAAGTTTTAAGACAAAGCGGCCGAGTTTTCAGGGTTCAGTTTTCAGTCGCGCTGCCGCGCGGGGAATGGATTGACCACCGAGGACACGGAGATGAAGGAAAACGATTTTTCCAAAATGGAAGCTTTGGGAAAAAACATGTATGATTTGGGATTCTCTATCGGCCGCGAAAACAGAAGAACTGTAAACTAAAGCCCATTTTACCAACATGGACAGAATTCTGAAATACCTGTCGGATTTTATGAAATGAAGACGCTAGCGCCGCCTCACAACCTTTCCGCCTCCGAAGCAAGGCGGCAGATGGCTTTGGGAAAATCGTCACAGAGACATAAAAAAACGCGAACGGTTAGCCGTTCGCGTTTTCGCTAGAAAAAGGGCGCTTGCCCGATGGGAAATGGGTTGAAACCCAGTCGCCAACTATTTTTTCTCTTCAGACTTTTTACTGTCTTTCTTGTCTTTGCTGCAATCGCCTTTTTCGCCGTCTTTTTGCTCGCACTTTTTGTCATCCTTGTGTTCGCAACTTCCGCAATGGGCTTGAGAAGAAACGATCGAGGTTACAGCAAAAGCTGCTGCGAGGAGGATTGATTTAATCATAGGCCTCTACCTAGAGACGAGGCAGAGCAATCTGTCAACTAGGATATTTGAAATCACGTTTATGGATTACACAGACTTCACCCTTCCAGCGCCAACTGTCGAAACTCCCGAGGCGAGCTTCCTGTGAATCGCGAAAAGGTTTTTGAGAAATGGAACTCGTCGTGAAAGCCGAGCATCCCCGCTATCTGAGCATTCGTCAGCGATTGGATGGCCAATAACCTGCGAGCGCGCTCAATCCGGCGAGCTAGCACATATCGACCCGGGGGGGCATGCCAACAGCACTTTCAATTTTTTTCCGAAAGGACTCGTATCCCATACCGCAAACTTGTGCGGCATGCCGGATGGAGTCCCCATCGCACCCCATTTCCGGATTCTCTAAGAAGTCCAGAGCCTTCTCAACCCAGTCATCTCGTTTCAACGACGCCCCTGCGGTGGGCAAACAGCGACTTTGCGGAAATAGAAATACAGCCCATGGAACGCCATTTTATCGAAACGGCGAAAATACAATCAAGGAACGCCTTCGAGCTCTCGGGTTCGACGTGCCTAAGCAGAAAGATTTCTAGGTATTATACCATTGTCACTTTGAAATTAGACTTTGCAGAGCAAATGAAGGGGGGACGGCCGTCTCGGCCGTGTTGAGACTGGGCCACTTGCTCTCACCATGCCCATCGTAACCAAGGAGCACGCCAACGCACACAGGCGGTGCCTCCGGCTCGTAGAGCCTACGGATCGGAGAGACGCACCGTGCTCCTCTCCTAAAATCCAAATGCAAGCTGCTTTTGGTATTAGTCTTTCGAGCCGTAGAGGGAATTCACGACGCCGAAGGCCACCATACCACCCGAAACGACGATGCAAGTCGCGACCGTGC
>CAIWSO010000338.1 GCA_903915315.1 uncultured Spartobacteria bacterium
GCCCGAAGGACCCGCAAATGATCACTGCCGTCGAGGCGTTGGTGGATAGCCTCATCGACGGGGGCCTCGCCAAGCCGGATTTGGAAATCGTGCAAGATTTCGCCATTCCTCTGCAATCCCACGCCTTGGCCATTCTCACAAACGCCCCCGAGGGCGACGCCGACCTCTGGATCAGCTGGGGAACGCATGTGTTCCGCGACAAGGATGGAAAGTCGAAGGGGTTTTTCCTCGAGCACTATTGCGCCGAACTCCTCGACCGCGCCTTGGAAAATCCGCGTGATGACCTTTTCACCGCTCTCACCCGAATGGAAATCCAAGGCCGCCCGCTCACCCGCGAGGAGCAACTGGGTTATTTGAACATCGTCTTCGCCGGAGGCCGCGACACGATCATTCACACAATTACCGGTGTCATCGGCTTTTTTGGCGAACACCGCGATGCCCTGCTCGGTCTGCGCGAGCGACCCGACCTTTTCAACCTCGCCTCCGAAGAGTTCTTCCGCGTGCTTTCGCCAATCACCCACATCGGCCGCGTGCTGCCCGAAGAGACTGAAGTGGGCGGCCGCATTTACGCCGAAAACGAACGGGTTTCCCTATGCTGGGCCTCGGCCAACCGCGATGCCAAGGCATTCCCCGAGCCTGACATGGTCAAGCTCGACCGCAAACCAAATCCCCATATCGCCTTCGGCCGTGGACCCCATGTATGCCTCGGGGCCCTCCACGCCCGCCTGATTACGCGAACCCTCATCGAAAAACTGGTAACCCGCCTCGATGGCATCCACATCCTCTCGACGAAACGCCATCAAGAGCACGAACCCGGCTTCGAGCGAATACACGGATATGATTTCCTCAGAGTTCGTTTCGAACCTCTTCGGACGACCCGTTGATTCTCCGAATAGTGACAAATCACCCTAAAAATCTATGAAACAACTTCTCACCCTGCGCGGCCTCGCTTTGCTGGCGAATATCGCTCAGAGCGAAGGCGCTCGGTCGTTTTGGTCAACCCCCACCAGTTTTGCAGGTGCCATGAGCGCCAGCGGTATCAACCAAAAAGTGTGAATATGTGGGACTGACCCCGCTGCCCGCTGCTGCCCTTCCTCAAAAATCATTTTAAACCAATCTTATGCAAAAAAAACTCTTCGCCATCCTGTTTGCCTCCTGTTTATCCGCTCTGGCGGCCGATCCCACGACGTCCATCTGGTTTGACAAACCGGCGGCGAGCTTTCACGGGTCGCTGCCACTCGGCAACGGGCGCCTCGGCGCGATGGTCTTCGGCGGGGTGGACGAAGAGCGGATCGTGCTGAACGAAAGCTCGGTCTGGTCGGGTTCGCCGGGTGACGACAACCGGGAGGGAGCCCACGCCGCGTTGCCGGAGATCCGCCGCCTGCTCGCCGAGGGCAAAAACCGCGAGGCCGAGGCATTGGTCAACCAGACCTTCACCTGCAAAGGCCCCGGATCGGGGAAAGGGAAAGCTGCAAATGCGACTTTTGGTTGCTACCAAGTGCTCGGCAATCTGCGGCTCAAATTCCAGAACCCGACTCCGGCAGGCGCTGTCGGCGCCAATGCCACGGCGCCGTCCGTCGGGAACTACACGCGAACCCTTGATTTGCGCTCGGGCGAGGGGGTCGTTTCCTATCAAAAAAACGGCCGCGCTTTCACCCGCGAGCATTTTATTTCCGCACCCGACGAGGTGTTTGTCTCGCGCCTCAGCGGCCCGGTTTCCGTGACCCTATCGCTGGACCGCCCCGAGCGATTCCAGACGACGGCGGTGAACGACAATGAACTGCTGATGACTGGCACGCTGAAC
>CAIWSO010000339.1 GCA_903915315.1 uncultured Spartobacteria bacterium
TCCCCTTGCCTGCCCAACAACGGCCCAAGGACACAGACCGATGCCCGCATCTTGCGGACGATATCATAAGGAGCCTGACTCAGAATTTTTTCGGCGCGGATTTTTACCACCCCGCTGGCCCGCTCGACTTCGCACCCAAGCTCACTCAGAATCGTGAGCATGTAGTGGATATCGCTGAGGTCAGGCACACGCGAAATCGTGCAAGGCTCGCTCGTCAATAATGTGGCGGCGAGAATGGGAAGGGCGGAATTTTTTGAACCGCTTATTTTGACGGAGCCGCTTAAGCGATGCCCCCCGTGAACCACAATTTTATCCATGACGTGAGAAAACGAATCTTTCGACGTCTTGATAGTCGCGATGCACGACGATGTCCCGAAAATTATGCGTTTTCAGAATCTCCACCACACGCGAGGCCTGATCGTGTCCGATCTCCATTGCCAGCAATCCGCCTGGTGAAATCCTCCCCAACGCATCTTTAACAAGCCTCTCAACAATCCTCAATCCATCCGCTCCACCGTCCAATGCAAGCACGGGATCGTTTTTGACCTCCCGCGAAAGAGTCGAGATATCGGATGTCGGTATGTAGGGAGGATTCGAAACAATCACATCAAAAATTCCCTCCACGCAATCAAACAAGTCCGACTCTTTGCGAGTGACCTTGTCAGCAATGCCATGACGCAAGGCATTCACGTTGGCTAGGGAAAGCGCTTCGGGAGAAATATCACAAAGTGTCACGGCGACATCGGGACGGGACAGGGCTAGGCTTAATCCGATAACCCCGCTTCCCGTTGCGACATCGAGGATCGAGGCAGCAGCGCCGGATTCCTTCAAAACCAATTCCACCAGCAACTCCGTCTCCGGACGCGGAATCAACGCTCGTTCATCGCAAATGAAAAGACGCCCACAAAATTCGACCTCACCAAGAAGGTGCTGCAAAGGCACCCCCTCGCCACGACGCTTGACCAAATCACGAAGAGGGGCCCGCTCCACTTCACTGAGTGGACGCTCAAACTGAAGGTAAAGCTCAATCCTCCGCGGCATTCCCAACACATGCGCTAACAAATGCTCGGCATTCAATCGGGCACTTTCCACCCCACGTTTTTCCAAATACGAGGCGGCGGCATTTAAAACTTCTAGCGTTGTCATCAAAGCGGCTTGCAGGATTATTCAGATGCCCGAATTGTCCAGAGATTTAGTCGACCATGCGCACTTTTAATGGACTAAGAAAAAATGTGTTTTTTTTCTTGCAACATATTGTATCCCCCCTAACCTCCTCCACTCCCGCAAGGTGATGGGGGGACTTCGCCAGCGCAGACCGCCGCTCGTTCCTCCGCCATATGCCGCGAATCACAAAATCAGGTTTATAAATGCCCACAATTAATCAACTCGTCCGCAAAGGACGCTTAAAAATCAAGGTCAAGTCGAAATCACCAGCATTGGTGAACTGCCCACAACGCCGTGGCGTTTGCGTGCAAGTTATGACCCGCACACCCAAGAAGCCAAACTCCGCTCTCCGCAAGGTGGCAAAGGTTCGTCTTACGAATGGCCAAGAAGTCATCGCCTACATTCCTGGCGAAGGGCACAACCTTCAAGAGCACTCGATCGTTCTGGTTCGCGGTGGCAAAGTGAAAGATCTTCCTGGCGTCCGATATCACATCGTTCGTGGCACACTCGACAGCCTTGGGGTTGACGGTCGCCGTCGCAGCCGCTCGAAATACGGTGCAAAACGTCCTAAGCCCGGCCAAGTAGACACCAAGGGTGCAAAAGGTAAGAAAAAATAGCACACCGTTCCATTTCAAATCCAGCAATCCGTAATCAGAATATACTATGTCCCGTCGTCGCCGAGTAATCCACAAAGAGGTCAAAAAAGACGCCCGCTATGCGAGCCCGATCGTTGCACGCTTAATTAGCGCTGTGATGCTCGCAGGCAAAAAATCCATCGCCGAGCGCATCGTTTACACCGCAATCGATAAGAGCCGCGAAGGCAGCGACACGGTTGATCCTCTCGAGACCCTCAACAAAGCCATCGAGAACGTCAAACCACGCCTCGAAGTCAAATCCCGCCGCGTTGGTGGATCCACCTATCAAGTCCCAATGGAAGTGCCCGCCGACCGCCAAGTGGCTCTCGCCATGCGTTGGCTCGTCACCTTTGCCAACAACCGCAAAGGCGTCCCAATGGAAAACGCCCTCGCTTACGAACTCAAAGACGCCGCAGCCGGTCAAGGCAACGCGATCAAGAAGCGTGACGACATGCACAAAATGGCTCAGGCCAACCGTGCTTTCGCTCACTTCCGCTGGTAGAAAAATGTACCGGAGGGCGGTTAATTCAGAAATGAAATAACCGCCCTCTTTTTTTTCACCAAAAGAGGGATATCCCGAGAATACCTACCGGAATCTCGATTGACCCCGAGGACACAAAAAACTAATTTTTCTAACTCTTTCTAATAAAAATAAACCTATGGCAGCCACGACCGAGTCCGTTACTAACCTGAATTCACCAAACCGAGCATTCCCGCTCGAGCGCACACGCAACATCGGCATCGCCGCCCATATCGATGCCGGTAAAACAACCCTCACCGAGCGTATTCTTTTCTACACCGGAATGATTCACAAAATCGGTGAAGTGCATGAAGGAACGACGGTCACCGACTGGATGGAGCAAGAGCGCGAGCGAGGCATCACGATCACTTCGGCCGCCACGACCTGCTCATGGATGCAGCGCCCAGAAGAGGGTATTTACAAGGCCTATTCCGGCATCAAAATGCGCGTCAACATCATTGACACCCCCGGTCACGTGGATTTCACGGCCGAGGTCGAGCGCTCCCTTCGTGTGTTGGACGGCGCCATCGCCGTATTCTGCGGAGTGGCCGGTGTGCAACCACAGTCCGAGACCGTCTGGCGCCAAGCCACCAAATACGGCGTGCCCCGCATCGCCTTTGTTAACAAAATGGACCGTACCGGCGCTGACTTCGACAACGCCCTAGAAAGCATGCGCACCAAACTCGGCGCCAACGCATGGCCGATCCTTTTCCCACTTGGTCGTGAGGATTACCTCAAGGGACAAATCGACGTCATCAACCAAAAAGCGATCATCTATATCGATGACAATTCGATGGGTTCCACCTACGAAGTTCACGAAATTCCAGACGATCTCAAGGACAAAGCCAAGGCCGCCTACGATGACCTCGTCGCTCAAATGTGCGATCTCGATGAAGAAATCGGCATGCTTTATCTCGAGGAAAAACCCATTTCCATCGAAGCCCTCAAGGCCGCTATCCGTCGCCAGACAATCGCTAACCGCTTCGTGCCAGTTGTAGGCGGATCCGCTTTCAAAAACAAAGGCGTTCAATATCTCGTAGACGCAGTAGTAGACTACCTCCCCGGCCCACTCGACATTCCGCCAGCACAAGGTCTAAACCCCGACAACAACGAACCAATGGAAGTTTCGGCAAACGACCAAGGCAAGTTCTGCTCGCTCGCATTTAAACTCTGGAGCGATCCCTTTGTTGGAAAACTCGTTTTCTTCCGTGTCTACTCCGGCAAACTCTCGAAGGGCGACACGGTTTACAACCCTCGCACAAACAAGCGCGAGCGCATCAGCCGTATTATCCAAATTCAGGCCGATAAGCGTGAAGACGTCGATACCTGCTACTCGGGCGACATCGCCGCTATCGTAGGTATCAAGAACATCACGACGGGTGACACTCTTTGCGACGAGGATCACACCATCCTTCTCGAGCCACCATCCTTTCCTGATCCCGTTATCTCGATGGCTATCGAGCCAAAAACGAAAGCTGACCAAGAGAAGATGGGCATCGCCCTTCAGCGCCTCGCTGAAGAAGATCCCACCTTCCGCGTCTTCACAAACGAAGACACTGGCCAAACAATCATTGCAGGAATGGGCGAACTCCACTTGGAAATCATCCGCGATCGTATGTTGCGCGAGTTCAAGGTTGAGGCCAACTCCGGCAAACCTCAAATCGCTTACAAGGAAACCATCCTCATGGCTGCAGACGGCGAAGGCAAACTCGTCAAGCAATCGGGTGGTCGTGGACAATACGGACACGTTATTTGCAAAGTCACACCAAACGAACGCGGCAAAGGCATCACGATCGAGAACAAGGTCGTGGGTGGAACGATTCCAAAAGAATTTATCCCTGCCGTTAACAAAGGGTTCAATGAAGCTGTTCTCAACGGTGTCGTCGCTGGATACCCTGTCATCGACGTCCATGTGGACATCATCGACGGAAGTTACCATGACGTAGACTCGAACGAAATGGCGTTCAAGATGGCCGCTATCTTCGCTCTGAAAGACGCGATGAAAAAAGCCAAGCCTATTCTTCTTGAGCCAATCATGAAGGTTGAAAACATCACTCCAGATGAATTCCAAGGTGACATCATGGGTGACTTGAATCGCCGCCGCGCCCGCATCATGGGCATTGAAACCAAAGGCAATCTCTCGACAGTCAACGCGGAAGCACCTCTTTCGGAAATGTTCGGATATGCAACGGCTATCCGCTCTCTCTCAAAGGGTCGTTCTTCCTACTCCATGGAGCCATCGCACTTCGAGCAGGTTCCAGAGCAGGTCAAGGCCGCTATCCTCGAGCAGAAATCCTAAGCCTTTCCCACCAATAAAACAAAAGCCGGCAGTTTCATACTGCCGGCTTTTTGTTTTTCTGATCAGAGAAGTATTGTGTCTCTTGAGCCGACTCAGAATACACAATCTCATTTAATTGATTATGTTTTAGCTCTTCGTGAGAAAATTTAAGCCAATCACATCACGCAATAGATTTATGTTATCAAGAACCGTTTTTCTTCCTGCTTCAAATAGTATTTCGTGAGAACCTCTCTTACCCCATCTAAATCTGGGTACGATACTCGTAAGAACCGTAACTTTTTTCCCTCTGCTTTTCGCGCATTCAAGGGATAAGTCCATAATACGATCTGTTATAATTTGGTGTGATTGTCCAAAAACGCGAGCAATTGAACTAGGCGAAGTGTTGCGAGCGTGACGTTCGTCATGTCTTATGGTGTGAACGATAATTCTACGGATACTTGAGTCTTCCAAAAAGTGATAAAAAGGAGAGGAGTCCGAAACAGCCCCATCACAATATTCATGTCCATCAATATTCTGACACTTGAAGAGTCCAGGGACCGAGCAACTCGCGACTATAAAATCAACTAGCGGGCCTTTCTTAATAATTTCAGGACATCCTTTAGTGAGATTTGTCACCGCAAGTGAAAGTTCGGCGTTCTCGCAATCTTCGATATTGCGGTTCCCAAGATGCTTTTTTAAGTACAAGGCGAATTTTCTCCCACTGATTAACCCGGTAAATCCGGCTTTATTGAAAAGCATACCCATACCTCGCAGGGGGCTTTTCAATTCTATCACACTTTTAAGCATTTCATTTGAAGATAGGATCGTGTGAATTTCCCTCGCGGAAACGCCCGCAGCATACAGTCCTCCAACATAGGATCCAGAAGACACGGCACCTATATACCCAGGACTGATGCCAAATTCAGTTGTTAGGGCATCCAGAAACCCAGCGTGAACATTAAACCCCAGTTCAGATGACGCCAATGTGAGCGCTAAATCAGGAACTCGCGTCGTCTCAGGATACATAAAGTATCAATGAGTCTCCCAAGTGCTGATGGCGGTCAATAAATATTGAAAGCATAATGACTATTTGGCACAATTGGGCTGTTTTTTAACCAAAATGGATATTGTCTCTCAATCTGATAAAATAAATCGACTAAAAGAAATTATTACTGGGGACATCCTTGAAGCAGGGGATGATTTCAATGAGTTCTCAAACCTGTATGATGCAGGCTTGGATTCAATGGCTACCA
>CAIWSO010000340.1 GCA_903915315.1 uncultured Spartobacteria bacterium
AGCGGGCGGCCTTGGATTTCCATTCGGGTGAGAGCGGTGAAAAGGTCATCACGCGGATTTTCCAAGGCGCGGTCGAGGAGTTCGGCGCAATAGTGCTCGAGGAAAAACCCCTTCGACTTTCCCTCCTTGTCGCGGAAGACATGCGTTCCCCAGCTGATCCAGAGGTCGGCGTCGCCCTCGGGGGCGTTTGTGAGAATGGCCAAGGCGCGGGATTGCAGGGGAATGGCGAAATCGTGCACGATTTCCAAATCCGGCTTGGCGAGGCCCCCGTCGATGAGGCTATCCACCAACGCCTCGACGGCAGTGATCATTTGCGGGTCCTTCGGGCGGTTGAAGAACGGCTCTATGGTCTTACGGTAGTCGTGGTGCTCCGGAAGATCCACCTCGAGAGGATACTGGCGCACGGTGCGCACATCCTCCTCAGAGGGAATCGGGACGCGCACAGGGGCGTCACTGCTGAAATGTTGCCAATCTTTTGCTGTGGCGACGACTCCCTCGTGGCTGAGAATCATTGGCACGGCACGGCCTTGGAACTCGGTGTGGAGCACCCCGGTAGATTCGCGAGCCGCCTTGAAGGGGTCGCCCCCCTCAGGAACTGGTTGATGGAACGGGCACTTATTAGACATAAGAGTATTTTTTTGATGCAGCGGGGTCAGTCCCACATATTCACACTTTTTACTTCCCGCCGTTTAAGCCTTTCGCCTGGCAGGGCTCAAAGCGACTGACAACGCCGTCGCTGCAATCAGATGTCGCGCCATTTGTTGGCTTTTTCATGCTTCTTTCAGGGCTTCAACGCTTACCTTGTCAGGAAGTTTCTCACTCAAACTCCACGCTCCAGCGGGTTTCTCCATTATCCTTCCGTTCCATCACCAGTGTCGTCAACTCGCCGCCCGCAGGGTGCGATTCCATTCGTGCCAGAGCATCATTTGCCGAAGCACGGATGGGCTTGCGGCCATTGCCTGCCAACACGATGCGAAAAGGTTCGCTGCCGATAACCTTGGCCGTGCCGCTGAGTTTCCTGCTCGCAGCATCCCACTTCACCTCCGCCAAATCGACCCAGCCTTGGAGGATGTGGCGGTTGGTGGAGACGACTTGCGGGTTGGGCTCGACCTTGCGGACGGAGATCATGGCGCAGTGGTTGGGCTCGAGCTCGCGGCTGAGGCGGGCGCTGCCGGGGAGTTTGCCGAGGTAGGCGTCGGACCAAAAATCGTAGGCGTGGTATTCGGCGGATGGATCGAGTCCGATGGCGTTATCGACGCATTGGCCGCTCATTGCGGTGGAAATGGCTGCGCGTTCTTTGCCGGTGTTGTAAAAGGTGATTTGGTGCCAATCGGGCGTGAGTTTGAGATCATAGACCTGCGGGTTTTTGACCCCGGTGAAAGCATCGAGCGGACGGGCGGACTTGGCCTCGGAATAATGCGGATAGGTGCGGGAAACATCGCGGGTGATCTCGGGAGTGAAAAACGAGAACGATGTGGCGAGATCGAGCCGACCGCTGGTTAGAAAGACCATAGTGAGCAAGGACTGGCGAATTCCCGGCGTGATGCCATGCACGGCTTTGGTGTCTGGATAATAGTGGAAGACCGACCGGTTTTTATACCAACGCAAGCCGCTGACAGAAATCATGGCGGGTTCGTAGTCCTTGGAGTCGCCCCACGTCCGCTGGGTATCGACGATGCCGGCGGTGACCTCGAGGCAGGGGCGTCCGGATTCGCCGAGGTTGCGCTCGTCGATGAATCCGTCTTTGCCAAAAGCCTCGCGCAACAGTTGGTATGGGATGCGGTAGGCGGCGCTGGTGGTGGCGTGGCGGTCGTCGAAGCCACCTTCGGGGCGCCACCCGCTTTCCGGGTAGTCCACCTTGATGCCGCGCACGCCGTCGGTTGCGATTTTTTTCCACACCTTGAGGAAGTGCGCCTGGAACTCCTTGTCGGTGTAATCGAAGGTGACGTAGGGTTGGTGGTGCGGGTGTTTGTGTTTGAGTTTTTTGCCGGGTGTGGATTTGTCCACTTCGGATGAATCATTGAAGAGCATCCACTGGGGGAACTGGCGTGCGAAGTCATCCGACGGCATGCCGAGTTGCATATAAGTGTAGGGAATGCCCTTGTCCTCGCGCATCGCTTCGCACCATTTCGACATCGTGTCGTAGGGAGCGACGAGGTGTTTGTGCAGGCGGAAGCGTTCGTCGTCCCACCACCCTTGTTCGGTATCGAAATGATATTTATCCGGCTCGAGGCGGAGGGAAACCGGAGTGTATTTCGTGATGCCGGATTTGTTGGCGTGTTTGAGTTCCTCGATGAGCTTGGCGGAATTGTTGACGTTGGGTAATTTGCTCAGCGCGCCTACACTCCATCCGCAGAGCACGGGAAAATCGTAGACGTTCGGGTCGGCATTATTGGCGGCACGCATGGCGAGACCGTAGCGTTCGAGAGCTTCGAAGGGATCGCGGGTGTGAACATCGATGTAGTGGGTGTCGTGCGCGAGCCATGTTTGGTCTTCATCGATCAGGCGACCGATAGGGTCTTCCGAATAAAACGCGGGGGATCCGTTTTGCAAGGTGGCGTAGGCGCCGAATTCACGGTAGCGCAGGCCGCCCCAGACAGCGCTGCGGCGGGTGCCTTCGACGGTGCCGGTGAGCATCAGGGCGTTGGCTGCGCTGCGGGTGAGGCCGGGTTCCACGGAGGTGGGTGCCGCGCCCGCGCCACCATTGAGAGTCATCGATTTTTCGATCGTCCGGCCCCCGAAAAATTTACCGCTACCCAGGGGGCGGCTTTCTCTAACACGCAGGCTCAGGAAGTTCGGAGTTTCAAGGCCAAAGCCGCAGACGAGAGCAGGGTGATTTTCGTAGAGGGCGTAGGTGAAGAGTTGTTTGGTGGCGTTCGGGTAGTCCAGTTCGTTGTTGTCCACGACTTCCAAGGTGACGCGCTTGCCGGTGCCGAGTTCGTCGGCGAGATCGGCGACGGTGATCGACTCCACGTTTCCGGTGCGTCCCCAAGGCAAAGCGAAACGGGCGTCGCTGAGTAGAACATCTCCGGTTTTGGCGTCTTGGATGGTGAAGGAGCCTTGTGCTTCAAACGCGACGGTAACAATGCCATTGTCGAGCTTCCCGTCGGCATAGGTGACAGGTGCCGCGGAAGACGGGTGAAGTGTTGCGAGGACGCAAGCGCAGGTAATGAGGGAGCGGGTAATCATAGTTCTGAAATGGGATTTTGAGTTTAAGTCGGATACATTAAGACTCAATATCCTCCCCCGTCTATAGCACGAACGAGCGATATCTTAGCGCGCCCTGCCCAACATTTGAGCCCCGTAAAAAGGGTCGGTATCAGAGCAAATCAACAGGAATTTTTGTGAGTAG
>CAIWSO010000341.1 GCA_903915315.1 uncultured Spartobacteria bacterium
GGGAAATCAGCAAGTGATATATGGACTTATTGCCATAAGTCCATATATACAGAAGCCCAGACAAGCACGCGAGCATTGAATCGGAGGAGCTCTTAATCAATCATTCAGCTCCCTCAGGCTGGGTGCTATTTGCAAGGCGTGAGTTAGTGCTTTCGGAAGGGGGATTTTTTTAAATAGCGGACTGCTGAGGTTCCATCTGATGACGGGTCTCTGAGCTTAAAATATGTCAATATGTGGGACTGCCCCTTTTCCCTTAAATCCCATCCGCAATCAACTTGCCATGAATTGGTTTTAAGAAAAATGAAAGAAAATGCACACTGACCCCGATTTCCAATGGCGAGCTCGAAAGACCCCAGCGCGAAGCCGTCCGCAAGCGCCCTGCCGTGCATTTCGGCAATTAAGCGCTTTTTACCAAGGACCAGATTCGGGCAAGCATGATGGCCGTGCCGGAGACTGCAATGAGAAGCCCTAGTGCACGTCTTAGTTGTGTCGTATCTTGTCGTATTTTTGAGAAGCCGAAGATCAATCCCCCCGTGACGAGGATGATGCAGGCTTGTGCGCCTTCCACGCCAAGATTAAACCCGACTAAAAGCTTGCCAAGGTCGGCTCTGCTAAGATCTTGCAGCTTGTCCGCTGCTGCTGCGGCGAAACCAAGACCATGGATTAACCCAAAGACCAGCGGCACCAAGAGGAAGGCTGTCTTGGCTGGCTTCTGTCGGTAAGCTAGATAGCCACCAATAGCGATAGTGGCGGCAATAATGGGCTCAATCCATCCCGTGACGGGTGGCAAGGCGGCCGTGACTACCAGAGCGAGGGTGATAGCGTGTCCTAAAGTGAAAATCAGTGAACGCTTAAAGGCTTCAGAGACAGTCGCTGCGGACAACACCATCGCCACCATGAACAGGCAATGGTCCCATCCTTCAGGGATGACGTGCCCGAAACCATCAAGCAAGAAACCACTGATAGTGAAATGCACCTCGCGGATTTTAAATATGCCTTTCTCCCCTGCTGGGACGGACATCAGGACCCGTGAGTCCATTCCACGTCGCAGGTTTGTGAGCACTGAGCCGATTTCTTTCGGAAAGACGAGTTCGACAATGGCTGTGTCGCTGGGAATCTTGGCTCGGAAGCGTGCGTCCATGAGTACGGGGTAGCGCTCATCCTCACCTTGTTTCGTGGATTGGGCACGGACCTCTTCAGGCATTGGGAAGCTCACAAGCTCCATCGGAACTTGGACGCCATCGGCGTAAACGCGGGCTTCGCGCTGAAAATGATCACGGGCCTTGGCCGCAGCCGCTTCCAGTCGATCTGGCGCGAACATCAAGTCATCAAGCTCCTTAATAGACGCTTCTTGAGGGAGCTTCCCCGCGTAGTAGGGAGGCACATCAAACTTCACGCTGCAATCCAAGATGTACTCTCCGTCGATCACGCCCACGCAGTAGGCCTCCTTCCAATTTGGATGGGCTTGAAGCGATGTCGTGAGCCACAACATTGCGCAAATGACGTAAAAAAGGAGGCCTCGAAGGGACATTTTTATTTAGAGGATTGCCCAGCTTAGAGCAAAAAAGCCATTTTGTGCATTAGATCCCGAAAATATTTTTTTTGCTGGATATCCGGCGGCCTAGAGTTGTGGCTGATGATTCCCTAACCGGATTCGTTCAACTATGGAGTGGATCGGTTTTCATTTTTTGTTTTCTGAATGGAATGTTAAAACAGGTGCGACATGTTCATACCGAGGCGCCACGATTGGCGTTTCAAACTTCACCGTTGAGACTTGTGCTGCTTTTTGAGAGCCACCAATCGCAAGCTCATATTCCCCTTCCGTGCGGCGTTCCCCCTTTGGGTCCGCGAAGGCGAACTGAAACGGAGTGAGGGTAAATACGACGGTTTTCGTCTCGCCTGGCGCCAGTTTCACTCGCGCGAATCCGCGTAGCGACCGCAGCGGGAGAGCGGCGTCAGTCGGCGCATCGGTGCGGCGGATGTAAAGTTGCACCACCTCGTCACCCGCACGTGAGCCCGTATTTTTTACATCCACGGAAACTTTCCGATTCTCAGCGCCCGCACCCTCGACCTTCATCGCGGAGTAGGCGAAGGTTGTGTAGGAAAGCCCGTATCCAAACGCAAACAGCGGCTCGCCCTTAAAATAACGGTAGGTTCGCCCTTGGGCGGCATGCATATCGTAATTTGTTATCTCAGGAAGATCCGCCTCTGTTTTGTAAAACGTGATGGGCAGGCGACCAGCGGGATTGTAGTCGCCAAATAGGACATCGGCGACAGCATCGCCGCGCTGTCCGGGATACCAGGCTTCCAGGATGGCGGGCAGATTCTCGGCCTCCCAGTTGATGCTGAGGCTTGAGCCATTCAACAACAC
>CAIWSO010000342.1 GCA_903915315.1 uncultured Spartobacteria bacterium
AGATACAACTCAACTTGCTTTGGGTTATGGTGATAGGAATGACAATGCGGACACCGCCACCAAGGACTTCTCCGCAACCTATGTGCTTGAAGCCGGGCATTCTTTCCAAATCAATGGTTGGTGGTGGGCACGTCCTTTTGTTGAATACATTCGCAATCCCCAAGGCGATTGTTCTGTCAAGGACGCCACCGTATTCGGCTTCTCGACAGGCATGACCTTCTAAGATAAAACTCAAATCTGCCGCGCCTCTGAGGTCGAAAGACTGCATGGGGCGCGGCTTTTTTGTTTTTAGGATTCGTCAAAAACAGTGCAAGGCCTCCCATTGAGCACCTGGCCCTCATCGAACGATCGAGCAATGCGGAAGGGAAGCCCCTTAGATTCAGGCATCCTGACCTCACTCGAAAAAGAAGGTCGATCTTAAGGAATATGACTGTTCCTGCTTCATATTTCTTCCCCTCCGTGTCTTTGTGTCGCCGTGAGAGACATCTTCGGCTCATTCCTCATCTCAGGGGCTCTGCCCGCTAAAAAATCACAAATCTCTTCTTTACATGATTGCGACTCTCAATGGGAGGTCCTCAATCGGATTCGGCTTTAAAAAATACGCGGCATGGAAGCGCTCGCCGCCTTGACCGCCATTGTGTATCCCTTGCCTACAATGTTGGCAGAGATTTAGGCGTAATCTTCCTGATCGCACTCCTAACCCAACTCGCTTTTGGAAGACAAAAAAGCCTTCCAACCCATTGCTCTCGAGTGTTACGATCTTGTAACAATAAAGCCTTTCTAAAATCCCCGATTCTTAATTGTTATTGGGGCGCCGTTTTCCACATGAAAATAACAACAACCATACTCACTACACTCAGTATCATAGCATCCACGGCCTTTGCCGAGCAGGTCGCGGTAGATCCCTCGCTGGAATCCTACAGCCCAACAAGCGGGATTAGCGGAAACATCAACTCGATCGGTTCCGATACGCTTAATAACGCCATGACCCTTTGGGCGGAAGGTTTCAAAAAGGCCTACCCGAATGTCAATGTTCAGATTGAAGGCAAAGGATCTTCAACGGCACCACCAGCTCTCATTGAAGGTACGTCCCAACTGGGGCCGATGAGCCGCCCAATGAAAAGCACCGAGATCGACGAGTTTGAAAAAAAATTCGGATATAAGCCAACAGCGATTCCTGTCGCCATTGACGCGCTCGCTGTCTTCGTCAACAAAGACAATCCAGTCGTAGGTCTCACTATGAAACAAGTGGACGGGATGTTCTCCAGCACACGCAAGTCGGGGGCCAAGGATATCACCTCGTGGGGGCAAGCGGGACTGACAGGCGACTGGGCGAGCAAGCCCATCTCCTTGTATGGTCGCAACAGTGCCTCTGGAACATATGGTTTCTTCAAGGATGAGGCGATTTTCAAAGGCGACTACAAATCCACCGTCAAAGAGCAACCCGGTTCCTCTGGAGTTGTTCAAGGCGTCACCACGGATCTTGGTGCCGTCGGATACTCTGGCATCGGCTATAAAACCTCGGGGGTGCGCGCCGTACCGCTAGGGAAAAAGGAAGGCAAATATGTGGAGGCAACGTATGAGAATTGCGTGACTGGCGATTATCCGCTGGCCCGTTTTCTTTATGTTTACGTCAATAAAAAGCCAGGCAAAGCTCTGGATCCTCTTACGCTGGAG
The DNA here is from genome assembly GCA_903915315.1 of uncultured Spartobacteria bacterium. GTDB lineage: Bacteria > Verrucomicrobiota > Verrucomicrobiia > Chthoniobacterales > Terrimicrobiaceae > UBA967. Next base: position 1,678 of record CAIWSO010000342.1, read on the forward strand.
TTCCTAGAGTTTGTGTTGTCGAAGCAAGGTCAAGAGATTGTCATCAAAGATGGGTATTTTCCGTTGACCAAGGAAGCCCAGTCGGAAGCGCACTCGGCCATCAGTATCAGCAAATAACTCGAACTCATTGTCAGTAATAGACGGCGGCTTTGAATGGCCGCCGTCTTCATTTGAATCACAAGATGTCTAAACCACTCCCTGCACACGCCACAGATCGAAACCGGTTTATCACATCGCGCGCCACGCTTCTCGTGGATCGCATGATGAACCTGTTTATCAAATCGGGCGGAGTTCTTGTGATTACGGCAGTTTTGGGGATTTTCTTTTTTATTCTTTTTCAGATTTGGCCGCTTTTCATGCCGGCGCAGGTGAGCGAGTTGAAGACGGTCTCTCTTCCGAATCATTCCTTTTCCCTTCTTGGAGTTGACGAGTGGGGAGCAAGGCCATTTCTTGTTGAGCCGGATGGGCGAATGCTGACTGTCGACTACGAGACAGGTGCTGTTGCGGAGGTCCCCATCGATTTCGGAGAGCCACTTGAAATCGTCTCTGCCGTGCTCAATAAAAGGGAGCAAAAGATCATTGTCGGCACTGCCGATGGAAGATTTGCGATTGTTGCTCCTGGTTACGAATCCGAGGAATCCGACGGACGTCAAGTCGTGAGCATTAATCCTTCCGCAGAGAAAGTCACGCCCATCGGTCTTCCCGGCGTGCCTATTCTTGACATTGCCTACGGTGATTCTGGTTCGAACAAGTTGGTTGTGGCGCTCCAAGACAATGGGAATCATCGTCAAGTATCGGCTGCGATTTTCCAGCGTAAGCGATCCCTCATGGGCCAAGGAAAAGAGGAAGCGGTCGGGGTTTTTGACCTGACTTCTTTGATTCCCGGCCGCGCAACGAAAGTGCTTGTTCCTGGAACCGGTGATTCTGTGATCGTTGTCACCGAGGATGGCAAGGTGAGCTATCTCTTGCTCGAGGACGAAGAGTTCAAGCTCATACAGACCTTTGCTCCTTTTGAGGACATTCCGGGGGCCCACATTCAGGCAGCCACATTTATTTTTGGAGACGTCTCGATCTGCTTTGCAAGCGACTCGGGAGCCAATCGGGTTTTCAGCCTCTATTATCCTAAGGGGGGAGCTGAGCGTTTCTTTGGAAAGACTCATGATTTCCCAAGTTTGGGAACGAAGCCGTCCTTTCTTATTTCCACCCTTCGCAACAAGGCCTTTTTGATCGGCGGTGGGTCGGAACTCTCCCTCCGTTACTCGACAACGGAATCGATACGTTGGGAGGGAAAAATGCCCTACAATGTCGTGAATGCGGCCATCAGTGGCAAATACCATCGCCTTGTTGTGCTGGATAGCGCCAACAAGCTTCACTTTTTTCAAATCGCTGATCCGCATGCCGATTCGTCTTGGAAGGCGCTCTTCAGTAAAATCTGGTATGAAGGGGCACCGGAGCCCAAATGGGAGTGGCAGAGCACCGGGGGTAGCGATGATTTCGAACCCAAGTACTCGCTGGTTCCGCTGATTTTTGGAACTTTCAAGGGTACTGTTTACGCCATGCTTTTTGCGCTCCCCATCGCTCTACTCGCGGCGCTCTACACTTCGCAGTTTCTGGATCCGCGATTTCGCTCCATTGTGAAACCAACCATGGAAATCATGGCGTCTTTGCCGTCGGTAGTCCTCGGCTTTCTGGGGGCCATTTATATCGCTCCGATCATCGAAAAAGAGATTCCTTCCTTTATTCTTTTGGCGGTCGGTCTCCCGCTCATTGCCGCGATCACAGGTTTTTTCTGGAGTCGATTGCCTATTCGGTATCGGAAGCTCATCCATCCAGGGTGGGAGTGGATTGTTTTTGTGCCTCTCCTGCTAGTTAGCGCATGGATTTTCTTTCAACTGGGTTCGGTGGTCGAATCCATCGCCTTTGTTGTTACCGATCCTGCCACTGGCCAGAAAACGGCCGACTTCGGAGCATGGTGGACGGCCACGACAGGGAATAGCTTTGACCAACGAAACTCGGTGGTCGTCGGATTTATGATGGGCTTTGCGATCATTCCCATCATTTTCACGATTGCCGATGACGCGCTCTCCAACATCCCGGCCCAACTCATAACGGCGTCGATGGCCTGCGGAGCCAGTCGTTGGCAAACCGCAGTGAGAGTCGTTCTCCCCACAGCCTCACCTGGCATTTTTTCAGCCATCATGATTGGTCTTGGCCGCGCGGTCGGCGAAACGATGATTGTTGTCATGGCCACGGGGAATACCCCTATTACGGAATGGAATATTTTTTCGGGTATGCGAACGCTTTCCGCCAATATTGCGGTTGAGCTTCCGGAGGCCCCCCACCACAGCACACTCTACCGTACACTCTTTCTTGGCGCGTTGGTTCTTTTTGTTTTCACTTTTGTGTTTAACACATTTGCCGAGATCCTTCGCCATCGCCTAAGGGAAAGATTTAAGACCATATAATCCATGAGTGACGCTCGAAACGGGAATCTCGAATTCCAAAGAACATACGCCGCCAAGGGAGAGCCTTTTGTTTGGCTAACGGCGATGGGGTTGGCCGTGGGGTTGATCATGGTTGTTGGGCTTTTGGGTATCATTATCTCCAATGGATTGCCCGTCTTCTGGCCCAGTCGGGTTTTGGAATTCCAATTCAAGCCGGGCATATCGAACCCTGTTCCCCAAGGGGGTGAAAAAATCGTCGGCGAGCTTGTCCAAAAGCGGTTGAAGCGCATACCTGTTCTGAACGCACAGGGGATCAAGAAAGCCGATCAGACCGAGTTGCAGGTTTTCGTGGGTAACAAGGATACCTATGGTCTCAACTTCGCCTTTGCGAATCAGGGCGATATCGCCGCCGTCACTGAGCCAAAGGATATTTACCGCATTGAGAGGCTAGAATACGGTATCGCATTCGGGTATCCGAAATCCGTAAAGTTGGCAAACGGACAGAGCGTGCTCTCCACCGATGCGACATTCTCGACGGTTCTCGCCCAACTTTGCGCCGAGTCAACCGCTCGTCGCCACGAAATTGAGAATATCGAGAAGCATGAAATCGGTCAGATCAACAAACAGCTCAATGAACTGAGGATTAGTCAAAAGTTGGACTCCCAATCCTCGGAGAAAATATCCGCCCTCGACGCCCAGTATCAAATGCTCGCGTCCCAGGCGAGTGAACTGCGGGCGACTCAATCTGCCTCCTCGCTGCAATACACAACCCCAACTGGCGTTGATCGCTCGCTTGCCATTGGTGAACTGGTTTCCTACACGCAGCCAAACCGGCTTAGCACATGGGAAAGAATAGTCCTCTTTGTGCGTAATTTTTTAAACTTTTTGTGGGAGAATCCTCGTGAAGCGAACACCGAGGGAGGAATCTTCCCCGCCATATTTGGCACTTTTGCGATGACCCTTCTCATGAGTGTCGCGGTGGTTCCCTTCGGAGTGATTGCCGCCATTTACTTAAGGGAATACGCCAAGCAGGGATTTTTTCTGCAATGCGTCCGAATTGCGGTCAATAACCTCGCGGGCGTGCCCTCGATTGTCTTCGGCGTTTTCGGGCTTGGTTTTTTTGTTTATTTCGTCGGAGGTTCGTTAGATCAACTTTTCTTCGGGAAATATCTGCCGACACCGACGTTTGGGACGGGGGGAGTTTTTTGGGCGGCTTTGACTCTGGCTCTCATGACCGTTCCCGTCGTCATTGTGTCCACCGAGGAGGCCATGGCTGCTGTCCCACGAGGCATCCGCGAGGGTTCGCTTTCCTGCGGAGCCTCGAAGTGGCAGACCATTCAGCGCATTGTGCTCCCAGCATCGCTTCCCGGCATTCTCACTGGGTTGGTGCTGGCCATGGCTAGGGGGGCAGGGGAAGTCGCCCCGCTCATGCTTGTCGGTGTCGTTAAGCTAGCTCCCAGCCTGCCGCTGGATGGGGATTTTCCATTTGCCCATTTGGAACGCAAATTCATGCATCTGGGTTTCCACATCTATGATCTCGGGTTTCAGTCCCCCGACTCGGAGGCGGCCAAGCCAATGGTTTTTGCTACCGCGCTCTTGCTGATCCTTCTCGTCATCACCCTGAATTTAGCTGCTATTCTTACTCGTGAAAAACTTAGAAAAAAATATGCCGGCGGTGCTTTCTGAGCCCGTCAGGTCCCATTTTCCAACCACTGTGAATACCTCAACCGCCGGTCGCCCCGACTTTATATCCATACAAAACTTCAGTTTTTTCTATGGGGCCAAACAAGCGCTCTTTGATATCAGTATGGATATTCCGGAGCGCCAAGTGACGGCCTTCATTGGACCATCGGGATGCGGAAAGTCGACCCTGCTTCGCAACCTGAATCGCATGAATGAGCTCATTGATGGCATTAGCCATACGGGGGACATCATTATTCATGGTCATAGCATTTATGATCCGCTCATCGAGGTGATCTCCCTTCGCAAGCGGGTGGGAATGGTTTTCCAGAAGTCGAATCCCTTTCCTAAAACCATTTATGAGAATGTGGTCTACCCCTTGCGCGTAGCCGGTCAAAATGCAAAAAGTGTTTTGGATGAAACGGTCGAGCGCAGCCTCAAGGGGGCCGCGCTGTGGGATGAGGTGAAAGACCGACTCCATGAAAGCGCGCTCAGTCTTTCGGGTGGACAGATGCAACGCCTCTGTATCGCCCGGGCCATCGCCAATAGACCGGAAATCCTTCTTATGGATGAGCCCTGCTCCGCCTTGGATCCAGTTGCAACGGTCAAAGTCGAGGAACTCATTCAGGAACTGAAGTCCGAGTTCACTATTGTGATCGTGACCCACAATATGCAGCAGGCGACACGTTGTTCGGACAAAACGGCTTTTTTCTACTTGGGGCGACTTGTTGAATTTGCCGACACGCAGAAAATCTTCGCCAATCCTTCTTGCAAGCAAACGGAAGACTACATCACTGGCCGATTCGGTTGATGGGTTAAGATAAGTCTAGAAAAATTCACACATGGAAACACCTCGTCATATTCTCTCCAGCTTCGAATCGGCTTTGGACAATCTCCGCAAGGATGTCCTCCTGATGTCCAGTCTCGCGTCGCGCAGCCTCGAAAATGCAAAAATCGGTCTCTTCGAGCGTGACGAGGATCGTTGCAATACCGTGATTGCCGACGATGCGGAAATCGACGATTTAGAGATCCGCGTTGATAACGAGGGCATCGAAATCATGCTGCG
>CAIWSO010000343.1 GCA_903915315.1 uncultured Spartobacteria bacterium
CCTGCTGGAGGCTATCGCTTTTGAAGAAGCCACACACCCGCACATGACTGCTGGGAATTTCGGCATCTACTCGGCCTTCTGCACTTATCGGGATTTTGAAGACTCCATCCAGATGCCCGACTCGCTCATCCGCGAGCAGCTCGCGGGCCAACTCGAATACGATCCAGAGGACGTTCCCAGCGACATCCACGATCTTTTTGTGACCACTCAGCAGCGTCTGCTTTCGCAGTGCATTTGGGGTCGCGGCCTCAAGATGGGAATTGATGAGGCCGCTCCGATCCTCGCAGAGGGCATGGCTAGCCTCACCCGCACGCAGAGAGCCCAATTCATGTTGATGAATGGCATGCACAGCGCCGGTCTCTTCCTGCCATTAGCCACGATTCTAGGGCTTTGCGATTTCGACGAATACGCCCACCGCATGTGCCAAGGTTTTCAACCCGACTCTCCCGAGGAGCAGGACCGCAGAAAAGAAACCGCCTTCATCAAGCTCTTTGGAGATATTTTGAGGCCCCCTGAAGAAGCCTCTGCAGAAGAGGACGAAGAAGAGGATGAGTATCCAGAGCCAGGCGCTTTAGAAGATTGCCCGATATGCGGGAGAAAAAACAACCCCGACGAAGATGATACCTGCGAGCACCATTGGGCAGTGATAGTCGATGACGAGATCGACAGTAATGATCCCAAATACTTGGAATTCGAGAGTGAGTGGGAAGTCGCGATCGAAACAATGAATGAAGTCTTGGATTTAATAAATGAGAGTTCCGATGACGACGAGGACTCCGATGACGATGCGCAAATGCGATTTGATTCGATTCTTGATAGCTATGGATTTACCGATTACGCGCCAGAGCTAACTGCCGCGATGGCCTTTGTGGATTTGGTTCCGTGCGATGTCGGCGAAGAAAGGGCCGGAGGCCTTGGAGGCATGGGCCTCTCGTTAGAGAAGACGATATTTCTCGAAAATTCCGATAAGATCGATGTCGGCATTACAAAGATACGCGATTTAGTAACCGAGCTTAACGAACGATTTCTTGATTGATAAAAAAACTGTTTTTCTCGCGCGAGATCTCCCCATAAGGCCCATCCTAGAGCGTTTCGCCAAATTCAGCACTCACTGCTGTTGAATTACAGGGTGGTCGGAAATTACGTTTGCAGTTTTTCTGCTTTTCTGCATTATTAGCCCTATGAAAGCTACACTCTCCATATCTGGTCGCGGACTCATTGCCTTGCCTGCGAAAATGCGCGAGGCCGCAGGAATGCGCCCACTAGACAACCTCATTGCTGAAACCACGGCGGAAGGTATTCTCCTGCGTCCTGCTGTCACCGTGCCCATCGAAATTTATTCGGACGAGCGAATCGCCGAGTTCGACCAGGCCGAGGCCGACTTGGACGCCTGGTTCAAAACACAAACGCCCCTCTCGACCCTGTAGCCAATGCGCATTTTCCTCGATGCCAATATCCTATTCTCTGCGGCCAAATCCGTAGGAGCCATCCGCCGACTCGTCGAGGAAATCCAAGTCTGCGGGCATGAATGCGTCGCGGATGAGTATGTGATCGCCGAGGCTCGCCGGAATTTGGAACAAAAATTCCCATCCATCCTGCCCGATTTCGAGAATCTTCTACACGGCATTTCCCGACTCTCAAGCCCGCCCTCCTTATCCACTCCAAGCCTCGCCATGCTCCTGCCAGAAAAAGACCGCCCCGTGCTGGCATCCGCGATCCAGCACCGATGCCAGGCCCTCGTGACTGGCGACAAAACCCATTTCGGACGACTCTACGGCCAAACTATCGCTGGGGTTTCGATTTACTCCCCGCAGAGCTTTGCGAAATTGATAGGCGAGATTTTGGCTATCCAAGATGGGGAGAAGAAATAATTCACAAGGAACCAATGAACACATGCAGAACAATACGAGCGTCCGCCATTCAACATCTCTCATTAACTTCCCTCCTTCCTGATGTGGACCTTGACCATGGAAACCTCAATTACACGGTCGTCATACCAGAAGTTCTCGGAAATTTTGAAGCGCAGAAAAAATGAGTAAATCCAAACAAACCACCATCACCGTTCAGGGAACAACGATCGGCATACTGCCCCGTCCCGAGGGCGACTACATTTCGCTCACTGACATGGTGCGCAACTTCGACGGCGCGAGCGCGCTCATCGAACAGTGGCTAAAGAACAAAGACACTGTTCTGTTCCTTGGTGTATGGGAG
>CAIWSO010000344.1 GCA_903915315.1 uncultured Spartobacteria bacterium
CCGCGCAGGCCAGGGATTGTAGGGTTGAAACAAGGTCTATTGACCTATCGTTTTAACCCACTCGCCTGAAGCGGATAAATCTTGCCCTGCCCCACTTAGGGTGCCTCCAATCGTTCCGCAACCCGTTAAAGCCAAGCTCACCGCAGCAAGTAAAAATAAGAGAAAATACTTCATTGAATTTTAATGATGTTATTGGGTTCTTTTAAACTGAAATCAGTTCGAATGGGATCCTATTAAAAAGCGGTATTTTTACAAGTCGGCTTTTTGCATCAAGTTTGCGGTACTGTTACAGGTATCTTGTTCAAATGATGCTGTCGTAAACGCGGCGATTGGGATGGGATCTGTTCCGTCGTGTGGATCGAGGTGATTGAAATCACAGGCGCGATTTTTGGGGATCCTCACTGACCCATCACCAAACAAAGCACGCTTGGCATATCGCCGGCGGGGCGGGAGGGAATCTTCACATTTAGTTTTTTATTTTCCACCGTTGACTGAAGTTGACTTTGCGGGTCTGACAGGAGGTAACAGTCTTTGATTTCGAAGTCGAAGTTCTCGAGTTGAAAGTCCTCTGCGGGCCAATCAAAGAGGGTGATGAAGATTTTATTTCCCTTGCCTGTGGCGATCCAAGCGTAATCCCGTTCTACGTTCAAATGCCCGCCGACGCTTCCCGTCTCGGCGGCCTTCTTTTCCATCTCCGCTTTCCTCGCTAGAAAGTCTTGGGAGGGAACGCCTGCGATTTTGAACGGGGTGGGGTGGACGCCAAAAACAGCTTCGCCATTGATCTTCAACCATTCGCCTGTTTTTTTGAGGGTATCGACTGAGGGGGGCGGAATTTCTCCTTCAGCAGTCGGGCCCACGTTCAGCAAAAATGTCCCGCCCTTGCTCACGACTTCGAGCAGTTGATGGATGACGCGCTGCGGGGTTTTCCAATTGTGATCGGTCTCGGTATATCCCCAGCTGTCGTTGAGAGTCATGCAGGATTCCCAGTAGGGCCATGGGCTGGCTTCGGGGATTTCACGGTCTCGGAAAGACAGGTAGTCCACACCGACATCACGCAATACGTCCCGATCTTCTCGTGACAAGCCCACGATGGAGGCGCCCGAGCGCAAGAGTCGGCTGTTGATCAAGGTCTCTGGGCTTGCGGCGCGAACTGTATCAGAAAACTTCCGCGCGATTTCGGGTGTCATCATTTGAGGAGTGTCAAACCAAATGAGGGCGGGTCGGTATTTGCTGGCGATTTCCTTTACCTGCGGGAGAGCGATGGTGTCGAGGTAGTGTTGGCGATCCTCCGGTGTGCAGGGCTCTGACCAGTTATACAATGGCTCTCCACCCTTGTGATACCAATCCTTGGCGTGAGAGTAATAGAGCCCCAACTTAATGCCGGCTTCGTCGCAGGCCTCTTTGATTTCTTGAATCGCGTTCCGATGAAACGGGGAGGCCTTTACAAGGGTGTAGTCGCTCGCTTGTGAGTCAAAGAGGGCAAATCCATCGTGGTGCTTGCTGGTGATCACGATGTATTTCATGCCGGCGTCCTTGGCGATGCGGACCCACTCCTTGGCGTCAAACTTGACCGGATTGAATTTCGCGGCGAGCAGCTTGTATTTTTCGACAGGGATTTTTTCGGTGCACATGACCCACTCGCCTCGGGCGGGCTCCGCGTAGAGGCCCCAGTGGATAAACATGCCGAATTTGTCTTCGTTCAGCCAGTTCGCCCGGTTATCCGAAGTGAGCTCAAAATCCAATGCGGCATAGGCATTGGAAACAAACGCTATCGCCCCTAGGAGCGCCGAGATTAGCAGGCATTTCATGACGTGATGGGATCGCAAAAATGACGGAGAAGGGCAATCCATTAACCAAATACGCCGCTGTGTCTCAGATACAAATTGCTCCTCTTAACCCAATGCGAAAAACCTGATAACTAACGCCTCGTTTCATGCGATTTGCTGGGGTTGGTGGCGTTGCGGGCGCATCACCAATGAGCGCGTTTCGAGATCGCGTCTCCGTTCTCCCTCCCTCGGATTATAAAAAAAGCCCGCCGCAGCTAGGTGGGTAGCCCTTGGTTTTTTTGAAACTCTTTGGGGGAAACGCCGGTGTGTTCTCTGAAAACGCGGTGAAGGTGGTTTGATCGCGTGAAGCCGCACATGCCAGCGATCTCGCTCACGCTTCGCCGAGTGTGGGAGAGCAGGGTTTTGATTTGTTCTAATCGATAGCGCAGGATTTCCTGGTTGATTGTGCGGCCGACTTCTCTTTTGAAGACAATCTCAAGTGGGCGGCGGGAGAGTCGGGTGTTGGCGACCACCTCTCTCACTTGGAGCCCGGGGTTGGTATAGTTTGCCCAGATGTAGCGGAGTGCTCTGGCGACCTCGTAGTTGTTCACGGCGAGCATGTCGGAACTTTGCCGCAGGGTGATCCCCTGAGGAGAGATGCGAGGTTGATCGCGAGAAACTTTTTCCCCGTTCATGATTCGCTCCAGAAGGGCTGCTCCCTGATATCCGAGCATCTCGAGATCATGATTCACGCTCGTAAGTGGAACTGTGACCGCTTCGCAAAGAAGTTCATCGTTGTCGACTCCGACGATGGACACTTGTTCCGGAACCGGAATTCCCAGATCTTGGCATACATGGAGCACATTTGCAGCAGCGCAATCGTTGTAGCAAAAGATCGCCACAGGCTTTGGCAAGGCGGCGAGGGCGGTAGCGATTTTAGTCAGGTTTTTTGGCCAGTTTCCGCGCCACTGGTAGTTCTTGAGTTCATGCAAGGGCGGGAGGTTTGCCGAGCGGAATCCGGCTTTCGCAATGGCTTCTGAAAAACCATCTCGGCGCTCGTCATTGATCTGATCGTTGGTGAAGGGAAACCATGCGAAATTCCGGTAACCACGTGACAGGAAGTGTTGGGCAGCAATCGCACCGATGGCCAAGTTGTCCCCTTCCACAAAGGGAATGCCCAGATCTCGGCGAACGCTCGTGAGTTCAACCTTGGGCCCAGTGGCTTTTCTTACAAAGTTCGCAAGATCGCTCCAATAGCCTACATGGGAAATGATGCCATCGCCCTTCCATCCATGGGGAATCGAGGCCGCATAGAGTATGTCTGTTGTTAGGTGCCAATTGTGTTCCCGGGCAAAACGCGCCACGCCGCGATAGAGTCCATGGTGGGTCGTGGTGATCGCCAATAGGACGTTTCTCTTCTTTTTGGGCATCACGAGGAGCTAGCGATAATGAGGGCTCGAATCAACGCAAATTGGTATAACAATAACGCAAAATGATCATATTATCGTTTATGGCAGTTGTGTTATTTATTGAAGTGGAAATTCCATGACCGATCAAACCTCTCTATCGATTCCTCCCGAATCTGTCCGGTATATTCAACTCTCGAGCGGCAGGAAAATGCCCGTCGCGGCGTATGGCACTTTTCATTCCGATTGGGCTCAAGCGCTCATGAAGGATGCCACGATTGAGGCCATAAAATCAGGTTGGCGGCATCTCGACACCGCCCGCGCTTATGAAAATGAGGATGTCGTTGGCGAGGCTGTTCGGGAGTCGATAAGGCAGGGCTATATCGCTTCACGTAGCGAGCTGTTCATCACTGGCAAGCTCTGGAATGGCCACATGAAGCCAAAGGATATTGCGCCAGCACTGGAAGCAACTCTGCGCGACCTTGGCATCGATGAGATCGATCTTTATCTCAACCACTGGCCCTGGCCGAACGTGCATGCGCCAGGTTGCACGGGTGATCAGCGAAATCCCGACGCGGTTCCCTACATACACGAGGCGTTCCTCGAAACTTGGGGAGAGATTTGCAAGCTCAAGAAGGCGGGAAAAATCATCGATA
>CAIWSO010000345.1 GCA_903915315.1 uncultured Spartobacteria bacterium
ATAAAAGATGTAGGCCGCCGCAACGAATGTTGCAACGGCCTACTGTTCCCCCCAGAACAATTTCAGACTCTCACGAACTTCATTTTCACGCAAGAGTTTTTTAAATTATTTTTTCAATCGCTCAATTCCACGTTCCAATAGGCGATATCGAGGAAGTGTTTCCAACTCTCATGCGGTTGGGTGGAAAAAGAAATATTTACAAAGGGTCGCCATTTCGGACGCTTCGGCTTGCGGGCAAGCTGCATTCCAGCCTCGTGCGGTAGACGGTTTCCCTTTCGGGTATTACAGGCGATGCACGAACACACGATATTTTCCCAAGTCGTCTGTCCTCCCCGATCCCTTGGAAAAACGTGATCCAGATTTAGTTCCTCGCGCGGCTTCACTCGGTTGCAATATTGGCATGTGTTTTTGTCACGCTCGAAAACATTGTGTCGGGTGAACTTCACCTCCTTTTTCGGCAGTCTTTCAAAAAGCAGGAGAACAATAATCCGAGGCACCCGGATTTGCATCGAGATCGTCTGCGCCATCTGCTCCTCGGGATTGCTGCGCGAAAAATCCCGCCAACTCGCGAAATCGTGGGTGATGAAGCCTTGCCCAGGCTCTGCGGCGACCACTTGGGCATGGCCTTGGTAAAGGAGCGTGAAAGCCCGACGCGCACTGCACGTGTTTACCGCCTGCCACAGCCGGTTGAGGACCAACACTGGTGTATCGAGAAGAGATTGCATATGGAACTGCGCCCCCGGAACGCGACTTACTCCGCATCTTGCGGCAAGCCTTCCCGCAGACTCGTGAAAATTAGATACAGAAGCGCCGCTATGTCAAATGTTTCAAAACTCTTCACGAAACCCCTTTTCTTTGTCCGGAAAAAAATATCGGGAATGTGTTGACGTATCCAAATCTCCCACTAACCTCTGCCCTCCATCTTATGTCTAGAAAGTGCAGCATCACAGGGGCCAAGCCCGTACGCGGTTCAAAAATCCATCGTCGCGGTCTCGCCAAGAAAAAAGGCGGAATCGGCATGCACGTCACTGCTGTGACGCCGCGTTACTTCCAGCCCAATCTCAAAACCAAGCGCGTCTGGGTGCCTGAGTTGAAAAAATTTGTCACAGTAAAAGCCACTGCGAGAGCATTCAAAACGCTTTCGAAAAATGGGGCTTACAAGACCCTTGCCGCCGCAGGTCTCGTCAAATAAGACCTCCTCGGCGGTCCTGCCCAACCCTCAATCCGGCGGGTTGGATAATTATTTGCGCCCAGCATGAACTCGGATGACATTTCCGCAGAGTTTGTGCTAACTTCGTCCATGCCTTTGCTCGAGGTTCAAAATCTTTGCACATGGTTCCCTGTACAAGGCGGCGTTTTTCGTCGCAAGGTGGGTGACATCCGAGCTGTGGATGACGTTTCGTTTTCCATCCAAGCAGGACAGACCGTTGGCCTCGTGGGCGAGAGTGGAAGCGGGAAGACGACGGTCGGTCGTACGATTCTCAAACTCATCCCCCCCACCTCCGGAAGCGTCAAGTTTAACGGACGCGACATTCTTCCTTTAACCGAGCGGGATTTCCGCCCCCTGCGTCGTGAGATGCAAATGATTTTCCAAGATCCCTTCGGTTCCCTGAATCCCCGATTCACCATCTCCGAAATCGTTGGCGAGGCCTTGGAAATCCACTTTCCCGAAATGACCCGCTCCGATCGCTCCGACCGCATCGCGGAACTCCTCCGACTCGTCGGCCTTCAACCGGAAATGATGCGCCGCTATCCACACGAGTTCAGCGGCGGGCAGCGTCAGCGCATCGGCATCGCAAGGGCTCTGGCAGTGGAACCACGCTTCATCGTCTGTGATGAACCTGTCAGCGCGCTGGACGTGAGCGTGCAGGCCCAGATCGTGAATTTGCTACAGGATCTCCAGGAGCAATTCGGGATAGCCTATCTTTTCATCGCCCACGATCTCGCCGTGGTCGAGCACATCAGCGACCATGTGCTCGTCATGCACCACGGGAAGATTGTCGAGTCCGCCAGCGCCGAAGCGATCTACAACGATCCCCAGAACGACTACACCAAAACCCTTCTGGCCGCCGTGCCCTCGCTCGCCTGATGCATCCATTCCTCCGCATTTTTCTTCGCATCAATTGGGTCCTTCTCGGCTTGATGGCGGTGCTTCTGATCTATGGCGTCTATGCCATTCACAGCGC
>CAIWSO010000346.1 GCA_903915315.1 uncultured Spartobacteria bacterium
AGCCAGGAGTCCACCGGCGAGGAGGTTCGCTGCACTGAGGGGGAGGGTGAGTGTCCGGAGGGTCTTGAAGGGTGGGCAGCCGAGATTGGGGGCGGCTTCGTCGAGGGTGATGCTGGTCTGCTGAAAGCCGGCGGCGGCCGAGCGAACAACGTAAGGGAGCCGCCGAACGGAATAGGCAATCACCAAGATCACGAGAGGGTCGATCGTGGGGTTGAGAGCGGCAAAAAGTTGACCTTCCTGAGTCATGGCAAGATATCCAAAAGCCAGAACCAAGCCGGGAACGGCCAGCGGGAGCATCGCCATCGCGTCAAGGATTTGTCGGCCTGGCAACTGGGTGCGAGTGACCACATAGGCGATAGCCACGCCGAGAATAAGATCCAATATGGTCGCCAAGCTCGCGTATTTGAGGCTGTTCTGGATCGAGGAGAGGGTTAGGTTGTGGCCCAGAGCGGACTCGAAATGGGCTAGCGTCCATCCATTCGGAAGGATCGAGTGATACCAGTCGCTCGAAAAGGCGACCATCACGACGCCGATGTGCGGAAGGATGGCGAGAAGGGTAACCAGCGAAAATAACGAGGTGCAAAGCCATCCGACGAACCAACCTGCCTTGCGGGGGCCGCCTTGGCTGGTGGCCTTGGCCATCATGGCGTGGGAATTTTGGCCAAAGAAAAAGCGACTTACGGCGTAGAGAAGGAGAGTGGATGCGAGTAAGACGGCGACCAGTGCGAACGGGAATGGGTTGCCTCCGATGTCCTTGATGCCTTGAAAAATCTGTACTGACGTGATGCGAGTGAAATCAAACATCAGAGGCACGCCGAGTTCGGTGAAGGACCATATGAAAACAATCGTTCCCCCAGCGAAAATGCCCGGCATGATGAGGGGGAGGGTGATGCGGCGGAATTTACGGAATCCGGTGCAGCCTAGGTTGACGGCGGCCTCCTCCATGGCGGGATCGACATTGGCCAAGGCGGCGATGACGTTGAGATAGAGGACGGGGTAGAGATGCAGTGCGTTGAGGAGAATGATTCCCCATAGCCGACTCTCGCCCAACCAGTCGATGGGATGGCTGGGATCCATGACGCCAGTCGATTCGAGAAAAGCATTGAGTGCCCCTTGTTGGCCGAGGATTTGCTTGATCCCGATAGCTCCTACAAAAGGAGGCAAAATCATAGGAACAAGAAGGAGTGAGGAGAGGAGGGATTTGCCGGGAAATAAAAAGCGGTCGCTGATCCACGCTAGAGGGATGGCAATGGTGGCCGCGAGTAGTGTGCTCCAGACGCCCATTTGAAGAGAGTTCCAGAGCCCTTCGACATAAATTGGGTTGCGAAAAACTTCACTGATGAAATCGAAAGTGAAGCGACCATCCGAACCAACAAAAGCCCCGCGAAGTATTTCGCCGATGGGCCACACAAAAAAGAGGCCGAAAAAGCCGATGGAGAAAAAAAAGACGAGCTTCGAGAGCGGGTGGGACATTTTATAGCTTCGCGCCTTCGTGGAAGATTCCTCGGAATTCGGTGTTGTTTTTAGGCGGGTTTGAAGTCGACTTGCTGCTTGAACATGTCGACGCGGTCGACGGCGACTTCGATGATGTCACCGACTTGATATATTTTTTTGGTCTTGCGGCCGACGAGGCGGCCTTTGGAGGGGTCGTGCGAATAGAAGTCTCCCTCGAGAGCGGAGATGTGGACAAGACCGGTGAGTAGGAATTCGGGCAACTCGACGAAGAGGCCGAAATTGCGCGCTTCCATGATGATGGCGCGGAATTTTTGGCGCTTTTCGGTTGTGACTTGGAGTTGGAAATACTCGAGTTTTTTCAAGCGCACGGATTCGCGTTCGGCGTCAGCGGCGGTTCGCTCGGTATTTGAAATATGCTCCGCTACGGCGCCGAGGGCGGTCGAGTCGGGGCCCGATTTGGTGAGGCCGAGTTGGCGTTCCAAGGAGCGGTGCACCACGAGATCGCTGTAGCGGCGAATCGGGCTGGTGAAGTGGGTGTAGTCGGACTTCGAGAGGCCATAGTGGCCGAGGGGCTCGGGGAAATAGCGGGCGCGTTTGAGGCTTTTCAATAGCGCGATGCGCACGGCGGCCGCATAGGGTTTGCCGCGCAGACCGGCGAGGAGTTTTTGAAGTTCGCGGCGCTGGGTGAGGTCGCCGGCGCTGATCCCTTGAGAGGCAGCGAAATCACGAAATTCGAGAAGCTTCTCGTTATCCGGTTTTTCGTGGATACGGTAGAGCGTGGCTTGCTTGCGGTGTTTGAGTTCGCGAGCCACCAACTCGTTGGCGAGGAGCATGAGTTCCTCGATGAGTTGGTGAGAGATGTCGTTCTCGACTTTTTCCAAGCGAACGGGACGGCCGTTTTCATCCAGCCAAACTTTGATCTCCGGAAAATCCAGTTCGAGCGAACCGGCAGCGAAGCGTTTCTTGCGAAGCATGGAGGAAAGCCCCCACGCCGCATGGACGCGCTCGGAGAGCATGTCTCCACTCGGTTTCTTGCTTAAAATGGCGAAGGCTTCCTTGTAGGTGAGGCGGGCTGCGCTGCGGATCACCGTCTTGGCGAAGCGGACGGATGCGATTTTTCCGCCTTGTGTGATATCGGCGAAGACGGAGAAGGCCAACCGGTCGACACCCTGCTTGAGGCTGCAAATGCCGTTGCTCAGAGCCTCGGGCAGCATTGGGATGACGCGGTCGGCGAGGTAAACGCTATTTCCGCGCGAGTGGGCCTCGTGGTCGAGGGCGGTCTTCGGCTTCACATAGTGCGAGACATCGGCGATATGGATGCCCACGCGCCAGCCGTCGGGAATGCTTTCGACGTTGATCGCGTCATCGTAGTCCTTGGCGTCATCGGGATCGATCGTGAAGACAAACCGGTCGCGGAGATCCTCGCGTTTTGCGGCTTCGCGTGGATCGACTTCGGGATCCGTGCCGGCGGCATCCTTCAGAACCTCTGCGGGAAACTCAACTGGCAGTCGGTGCTTGCGAATGATCGAGAGCATGTCCACGCCGGGTGTCCCTGTCGCTCCGAGAACTTCGATGAGATGGCCTTCGGGGTTCACGTGGCGGGATTCCCAAGAGTCCAAATGAGCGACGACCTTGTCGCCGACTTGGGCCTTGAGAGAGGCTTCTGGAGGTTTGACGTAAAGGTTTTGGACGAAGCGGGGATCGTCCGCCACGACGTAGAAGAAATTTTTGGAGCGTTGCAACGTGCCGACGATGGTTTCGTTCGAGCGGACTAGGACGCGGATGACCGTTCCCTCCTTGCGTTGGCGTCCGCCGCCTTGGAAGGAAGCGGGGGTGCCGTGACCGTTGACTCTGGCGACGACACGATCGCCGTGCATGGAGGTGAAAGTGTTTTCTCCGCTGATGTAGAGGTCAGGCTCGCCAGCTTTTTCGTTCAGCACGTGGGCGGCACCGCTGGCGTGGAATTGGATCACGCCGGTGAAAAGATCGGCTTCCTTTGGGATAATGTAGCGATCCTTGCGAATGCGGGCCACATCGCCCGAGAGTTCCATCTGCTTTAAAAGTTGGCCCAACTTGCCCTTCCAAGCGGGCGGCAAATCGAGCGCGGTGAAGATGCCGGCGGCATCCAGGGGACGCTGACCAAGGAGGCGAAGGATGCTTAAGCGCAATTTGTTGGAGGGGCCTTCATCCTGTTTGCTGGCGCCCATCCGCTTGCCAGCGGGACGTGGGGCGGGCTTTGCATTGGCGGGACGGCGTTCGGGATGGTGGCTTTTTCCCCCATTCGGTTTCTTTTTGTTAGAGGAATTTCGGCGGTTGCCCTGTTGCATTTTCTTGCTGTCCATTACTTATCCATCGTCTCGCCATCCCTCGCTGGCAAGCTTCGCCTTTTTCTAATCGACGGATGCGGGGGGTGGGTTCAATCTGCGATCATCTATGAAATCCGCTCGTATTGTTGAACAACTGGCCATCTTTATCGCCAATCGTCCTGGGACCCTCTCGGACATGTGCGATGCGTTGGCGAGCGATAAAATCAATATCTACGGGCTCACGGTGTCCGACACGGTCGACCATGCTGTGGTGCGAATGGTGGTGAGCGATACGAGTCGGGCGATCGCCTTGCTGGAGTCCCATGGCACGCTGGTGGTCGATAGCGATGTGTTGATGGTCGAGAACGACAACCGTCCTGGGAGTCTTTCGAGGATCGCTCGGTGCCTCTCCGGTGCCAAGATCAACATCGAGTATGCCTATCTCGCCTCCATGCCGACGGCGAAAAAGGGACTCCTTATTCTGAGGGTGAACGATGTGAAAAAGGCTCTCAAGGTTCTCACCTCGATGGAGGAGGCAAATTGATGGCTGGTTCATGCAAGTCCTTTCGTCTGATTGACGCCAAGTTTTAATTTCGAAATAATTCACCAATGGGAGACTTCCAGGCAGCAAGTTGCAAAATTGCAGGGCCCTTCAAGGTTGAGGCGGTAACCAAGGCGGCAAAGAAACTGCGTTCGTCCATGGACCATCCAGCCCAGGTGGCGCTGGTTTTTGTGAGTGCGAACTATGCCCCGCACCTCTCCGAGTTTTGCGAGATCCTTCGCGTGGATGGTCACATTGTGGATGTGATCGGTTGCACGGCATCGGGATGGATCGAGGGCGCCAGTGAGTTTGAGGGCGGTTCTGGATGCTCGATTCTCGCGCTCCATTGCGACGTGGGTGATCCCGTGGCGCTGGTGGGCGATTCACCGAAATTACCCGCCAGTTTGAATTCGGATTCCCCTCCGAACGCGGCTGTGATTTTAGCGAATCCGTTTGTTTTTGATATCGACGACTGGTTGAAGGATTGGAACAAACGTTACCCTGGTCTTCCGACCATGGGCGGTCTCGCTAGCGGCGGCGGCGAGGACGACATGTGTGTCTTTCACAATGGAAAAATCGTCGATGCTGTGGTCTTGCCCGTGATCGGACAAACGACGCTGATCCCTGTTCTGAGCCAGGGTTGCCGTCCGATTGGGGAGCCCTTCACCGTCACACGGGCAGAGCACAACGTCCTGTATGCGCTCGGCAATCAATCGGCTTAC